>JAEWIK010000380.1 GCA_023387135.1 Actinomycetes bacterium
CTACGACGCCGTCTCTCTCGGCGAGGTCATGCTGCGGCTCGACCCCGGCGAGGAACGCATCCACACCACCCGGCACTTCAGGGTCTGGGAGGGCGGCGGCGAGTACAACGTCGCCCGGGGGCTGCGGCGCACGTTCGGGCTGCGCACCGCCGTCGTCACGGCGCTGGTCGACAACGCCGTGGGACGCCTCGTCGAGGACTGCGTCCTGGCGGGCGGCGTCGACCCGCTCATCCACTGGGTGCCGTCAGACGGCGTCGGCAGGACGGTACGCAACGGCCTGAACTTCACCGAGCGGGGCTTCGGCGTGCGCGGCGCGGTCGGGGTCTCCGACCGCGGGCTCACGGCGATCTCGCAGCTCGAACCCGGCGACGTCGACTGGGACGACCTCTTCGGCAGGCAGGGTGTGCGCTGGCTGCACACCGGCGGCATCTTCGCCGCCCTCTCGGAGACGTCGGCGGGGACGGCGCTCGCGGCGGTCAAGGCGGCGAAGAAGCACGGGACCGTCGTCTCCTACGACCTCAACTACCGCCCCAGCCTGTGGAAGTCGATCGGCGGGCAGCCGCGCGCGCAGCAGGTCAACCGCGAGCTCGCCGGCTACGTCGACGTGATGATCGGCAACGAGGAGGACTTCACAGCGGCGCTCGGTTTCGCCGTCGAGGGGACGAGCCCCGACCTGTCCAGGCTTGAGGTCGACGCCTTCGCCGCCATGATCGGCGAGGTGAGCCGGGAGTACCCGGGCTTCAAGGTGATCGCCACCACGTTGCGCACCGTCAATTCGGCGTCAGACAACGACTGGGGAGCCATCGCGTGGTCGCCGGCCACGGGCGTCGTGCAGGCCACCCACAGGCCCCACCTCGAGGTGCTCGACAGGGTGGGTGGGGGCGACTCGTTCGCGTCAGGCCTGATCTACGGCCTGCTAGACGGCGCCGACCTGGTCACGGCGGTCGAGTACGGCGCGGCGCACGGCGCGCTGGCGATGACGACTCCCGGGGACGCCACCATGGCGACGAAGGCGGAAGTGCTCAAGCTGGCCGCCGGAGGCAACGCCCGCGTCGACCGCTGACGCCTGTCGGCCCGCCTCAGGACTGGGCGGGCCTGACGGGGGTGCTCTCCCGCAGGATCGGACGGGTGGGGATGATGCGCCGCCGCAGCCGTTCGGGCTCGGCGGTGGCGCGATGCACAGCCTCGCGTCCCACCTCGTCCAGCGGGACGTGGACGGTGGTCAGCCGCGGCACGACGTCGCGCAGCGTGGTGATGTCGTCGAAGCCCGCGAGCGCGAGGTCGCCGGGGACGTTGAGCCCGCGCTCCCGCAGCGCCGAGAGGGTGCCGAGCGCCGCCTCGTCGGTCACTGTGAAGATCAGGTCGGACTGCTCCAGCACCTCACGTTCGAGCGAGTGCACGAAGGAGTGGACGCCGTGCCACGAGAAGTCGGGGCGGACCACCCTGTCGGGGCCGAGGGTGATGCCGTGGTCGGCGAAGCCGGCGATGAAGCCGTTGACGCGCTCCTCCATCGAGCGCAGCGGCAGGCTGCTCCCGATGATCAGCGGGTTGCTGTAGTTGCGTCCAGCCAGCTCGGACGCCAGCCGCCGGGCTCCGTCGAAGTTGTCGAAGTCGACGGTCTCGAAGGGGGTGTCGGCGCGGCTGATCATGACCACGCGTCCGCCGGTGTCCTCGTACCGCTTGAGTTCGGCGACCAGCGCGGAGTCGGCGGGGTTGTCGAGGTAGCCGGTGCCCGCCAGCACGATGGCCCGCGGACGCTGCCCGCGCAGCAGCCTCACGATCTCGACCTCGCGGTCGACCCGCCTGTCGGAGACGGCGAGCGACACCTGCAGCCCCACCTCTTCGGCGGCCTTCATGACGGACGCGGTCAGCGCCGAGAAGTACGCGTCGGCGATGCCGCCGGTGATGAGCGCGATGACGTGGGACGTGCCCCGCGCGACTGCCTGCGCGGCCAGGTTGGGCGTGTACCTGAGTTCCTTGGCGGCCTTCAGCACCTTCTCGCGGTACTGCTCGTCCACCCGCCGCGCCGAGCCGTTCACCACCCGGGACGCCGTCGCGTGCGAGACTCCCGCCCGGCGGGCGACATCGTCCAGGGTGACCGGGCGCGGAGCGGACTCCGACGAGCTAGGCATGTCTGGAGGATAGCGTCGGCACTCGCCGGCGCGCATGTCTGGGGCTTGGCCGGCTGCGCACGGAACGCGCTTGGAATGCGCGTTCCTGTTATCCTGAGCACAGCAACGACGCCTTCACGACAGGACAGGGACCATGCCGGCGAACTACCCCGAGATCAGGCTGTTGGTGGACGGCCGCTGGATCGGCGCGACCGACAGGCGCACGATGCCGGTGGAGAACCCCGCCACCCGCGAGGAGATCGGCAGGGTGCCCTTCGCCACCGCCGACGACCTGGCCGAGGCTCTGGCGGGCGCCGAGCGCGCCGCCGCGTCCTGGGCCTCCACCTCTCCGCACGAGCGCGCCGCCCTCCTCCTGCGCGCCGCGCAGCTCCTGCGTGACAGGAGCGAGGCCATCGGGTACGCGATGACGCTCGAGAACGGCAAGCCGCTGCGCGACGGCATCGGCGAGGCCCACTACACGGCCGACCTGATGGACTTCTTCGCCGCCCACGCCGCCCAGAGCTACGGCCAGGTGCTTCCCACCGGCCTCGGCGAGGGCAGGACGATGCTGCTCGTCGAACCCGTCGGCACCGTCGCAGCCTTCACCCCGTGGAACTACCCGCTGACGGTGCCCGGACGGAAGGTGGGCGCCGCGCTCGCGGCGGGTTGCCCCGTCATCCTCAAGCCCGCCAAGGAGACCCCCGCGAGCGCGCTCGCCCTCGCCGAAGCCCTCGTGGACGCCGGCCTGCCGCAGGGAGTGCTCAGCAT
>JAEWIK010000398.1 GCA_023387135.1 Actinomycetes bacterium
CGGCGCACCGGTAATGTGGCGATCGTGACTGCTTTCGACCTCGACCCCACCGTCCGGCCCCAGGACGATCTCTACCGGCACGTGAACGGACGCTGGCTCGCCGCCACCCAGATCCCGGACGACAAGCCCGCCACCGGCGCCTTCGTCGAACTGCGGGACGCGTCCGAGATCGCCATCCGCGACATCGTGACGGGCCTGTCCGGTTCGGAGCCGGGCTCGGAGGCGGCGAAGGTCGAACACCTCTACGGCTCCTTCATGGACGCCGAGCGGGTCGACTACCTCGGCGTCGAGCCGCTGGCGGCGATCCTCGCCGAGATCGACGCGATCACGAGCCTCGGCGAACTGCTCGCCTACTTCGCCCGCAGCCTTCGTCGCGGCACCGGCGCGCCGTTCTTCCTGGAGGTCGACTCCGACCCCGGCGACCCGAGCCGCTACGCCCTCTTCCTCGGCCAGGGCGGCCTCGGGCTGCCCGACGAGGAGTACTACAGGCTCGAGCAGCACGCCTCGATCGTCGAGTCCTACCGCGACCACGTCGACAGGACGCTCGCGATGGCCGACGTGACCGTCAGCGGCTCGCCGATCGTCCTCGAACTGGAGACCGAGGTCGCCGGCCACCACTGGGACAAGGTGCGCACCCGCGACATGGTCGCCATGTACAACCCGACCTCGCTGGAAGACCTCGACGCGACCGGGCTTCCGTGGAGCACGATCCTGGCCACCGCGGGCATCAACGTCGGCTCGGTCATCGTCATGCAGCCGTCGTTCGTCGAGGCGCTGCCCGGGCTGCTGACCGAGGCCCGCGTGGAGGACTGGAAGGCGTGGGCGCGGTGGGCGGCGGCGTCGTCGCTGTCGGCGTACCTGCCCGAGGCGTTCGCGCGGGCACGCTTCGACTTCTACGGGACGGTGCTGCAGGGTACCCCCGTCATGCGCGAGCGCTGGAAGCGCGGCGTGGACCTGGTCGAGCGCTTCCTCGGCGAGGCCGTGGGCAGGCTCTACGTCGAGCAGCACTTCTCCCCCGTCGCCAAGCAGCGGATGGACGAGCTGGTGGGCAACCTCATCGAGGCCTACAGGCAGTCGATCACGGCGCTCGACTGGATGACCGACGAGACCCGCGCCGAGGCGCTGCACAAGCTGTCGAAGTTCACGCCGAAGATCGGCTACCCCGAGGTCTGGAAGGACTACTCGGCGCTGGAGATCGTGGAGGGCGACCTGGTCGGCAACGTCCTGCGCGCCCACGAGTTCCTCTTCGACGACGAGGCGTCGAAGCTCGGCGGCCCGATCCGCGACTACGAGTGGCTCATGACGCCGCAGACCGTCAACGCCTACTACCACCCGCTGCGCAACGAGATAGTCTTCCCCGCCGCCATCCTGCAGCCGCCGTTCTTCGACGCCGACGCCGACGACGCCGTCAACTACGGCGGCATCGGGGCTGTCATCGGCCACGAGATCGGTCACGGCTTCGACGACCAGGGCGCCGCCTGCGACGGCGACGGCCGGCTGCGCGACTGGTGGACGCAGGCCGACAAGGAGGCCTTCACCGAACGCACCAAGGCGCTGGTCGCGCAGTACGACGCCCTCGCGCCCGAGCAACTGCCAGGCGTGCAGGTCAACGGCTCGCTCACCCTCGGGGAGAACATCGGCGACCTCGGCGGCGCAGGCATCGCCTACAAGGCCTGGAAGCTCGCCACCGGCGGCGTCGAGCCCGAGCCGGTGGACGGCCTCCCGGCCGCCAGGCGGTTCTTCCTGTCCTACGGCAGGATCTGGCAGTTCAAGAGCCGGGACGAGGCGCTGCGGCAGCGCGTGGCCACCGACCCGCACTCCCCCGCCGAGTTCCGGGCCAACCAGGTGGTGCGCAATCTCGACGCGTTCTACGAGGCCTTCGACGTCCACGAGGGGGACGCCGAATGGCTGCCGCCCGAGCAGCGCGTCACGATCTGGTAGGCGCGCTTCAGGAGAGCGCGGGGGCGGGTTCCCAACCCCCGACGGCCTCCTCGAGTTGCGCTCCGACGCTCAGCAGGACGCCCTCGGCGCCGAAGCCGCCGCCCAGCATGATCCCGAACGGCAGGCGCCTGCCCTCGACCTCGGCGGCGTGCAGCGGCAGCGAGAGGGCGGGCAGCCCGCTGAGGTTGTAGACGCTCGTCCACGGCGTGAAGCGCATCTGCGCGGCGAAGTCGGCCGCCGGGTCGGCGTCGTTGCGCAGGCCGCCGACGAGTGCCGGCGGCTGGGCGAGGGTCGGGGTGAGGACGAGGTCGAACCGGCTCCAGGCCAGCGCCACCTCGCGCGTGAGCCGCTGCAGGTCCATGAGGGCGGTGGCGAACTCGGTCGCCGTCACGCCGCGCCCCTCCGCGCGCAGCCACCTCGTCATCGGGGTGAGCAGCGGCTCGGCCTCCGGCGGCAGCGGGATCATCGTGGCGCCGAAGGTCCACAACGCCATGAAGGCGTCCCACCTGTCGACGGTGAACGGGATCGGCGCGGCCTCGACGTGATGACCGAGGGCTTCCAGCAAGGAGACGGCCTTGTCCACCGCGGCGAGCGCCTCGGGGTGGACCTCGGCCTCGGCGATGACGGGCGTCGTCAGCACGCCGACCCGGAGACCCGAAGGACGCAGCGAGGTCGCGGCGAGGAACGAGGTCGCGGGCGCGGGCGCGTAGTAGGTCTCCCCCAGCCGCGGCCGGGCCAGCACGTCCAGCGCTGCTGCGGTGTCGGCGACCGTCCTGCTGAGCACCCCTGACGTCGCCAGACCGGGCCCGGGTTCGCGCAACGGCCCGGAAGGCACCCGTCCGCGGCTGGGCTTGAGCCCCACCAGGCCGCAGGCGCTCGCGGGAATGCGGATGGAACCGCCGCCGTCGGACCCCTGGGCCAGCGGGACGATCCCCGCCGCCACGGCGGCGGCCGCGCCGCCACTGGACCCGCCTGCCGACCGGCTCAGGTCCCACGGCGTGCGAGCGGGCGGCAGCCCGTCGGGCTCGGTGTAGCAGGGGAACCCGAACTCGGGCGCCGTCGTCTTGCCGAGCATGACGGTCCCGGCGTCCCGCAGCCACTCGACGATGCCGTCGTCGACGTCGGCGACCACGCCGCGCAGCGCCGCGCTGCCCGACTCCCACGGCAGCCCGGCGACGGGGTTGAGGTCCTTGATCGGGCAGGGCACTCCCACCAGCGGCAGGTCGAGACCGTCGCCGTCGGCGAGCCTGTCGTCGAGGGTGCTCGCCTGCGCGAGCGCCAGGTCGTGGGCCACCACGGTGAAGGCACCCACGGTCTCGCCCAGCGCGTCGGCGCGCCGCAGGGCGGCCTCCGTCACCTCGACGGCGCTGACCTGCCGGGTGCGGACGAGGGCTGCGATCTCGAGGGCTGACAGCGAAGAGAGGTCGGTCACCGGGCTATCTTGCCGGGTCGTCGAGCGTGCCCGAGATCGTCGGCTCGAAATCTGGTCCCAGCTGCCTGATCGCGAGGCGTCCGAACAACTGCTGGTCGGTGGTGATCCGCTCGGAACGGGAGCCGCCGATGAAGGTGATCGCCCACTTCAGCAGCGTCGTCACGCGATGCTTGAACCCGACGACGTAGAACAGGTGGACGACGAGCCAGGCCAGCCACGCCACCGGCCCCGTGAGCTCGACCCTGCCGATCTTCGCCACCGCGTAGAACCTGCTGATGACTGCCATCGACCCCTTGTCGCGGTACCTGAACGGCTCGGTGACGGGCTTGCCGTCGAGCTCGCCGACGATCTTCCTGGCGGCGTACTTGCCGCCCTGGATGGCCACCTGCGCGACTCCGGGCAGCTTGTCGAGGGTGATCATGTCGCCCACCACGAAGACCTCGGGATGCCCCGGGAGGGTGAGGTCGGGCTCGACCGCCACGCGTCCCGCCCGGTCCACGTCGGCACCGCACTGGCCGGCGAGCAGTCCGCCGAGCGGGTTCGCCTGGACCCCTGCCGCCCAGACCTTGCAGGTGGCGGGGATCCTCTCGGTCGTGCCGTCAGAGTACTTGACGTCGACCCCTGTCGCGTCGACGTTGGTGACCATCGCGCCGAGCCGGACCTCCACGCCGTTGCGCTCCAGCGTCGCCTTCGCCTTGGCGGACAGCCGCGGGCCGAACGGCGGCAGCACAGCGTCCGCCCCGTCCAACAGCAGGATGTGGGCGTCCGGGGTGTGGATGCGCTTGAAGCTCTTCACGAGGGTGTCCCGGGTGAGCTCGGCGATCTGGCCCGCCATCTCCACCCCCGTCGGTCCCGCGCCCACGACGACGAAGGTCAGCAGGGAGCGGCGTTCGTCGTCGGACTCGCTGAGTTCGGCCATCTCGAGCGCGCCGAAGATCCTCGCCCGCAGTTCCAGCGCGTCGTCGATGCTCTTCATCCCGGGAGCGAAGACCGCGAACTCGTCGTTGCCGAAGTAGGACTGCCCCGCGCCGGCCGCGACGATCAGCTTGTCGTACTTCAGCACGACCGTCTTGGCCAGCTTCTCGGCGACCACGAGACGCGCCTGGAGGTCGATGTTCTTCACCTCGCCGAGGAGCACCGTGGCGTTCGCCTGCCCCCTCAGGATGTCGCGGGTGGCGGGAGAGATGTCCCCGGTGGACAGGATGCCGGTGGCGACCTGGTAGAGCAGCGGCTGGAAGAGGTGCTCGACGGTGCCCGACACGACAGTGACGTCGACGGGCGCGTGAGCGAGAGCCTTGGCGGCGAAGAGTCCGCCGAATCCCGAACCGATGATGACGACGTGCTGGCGGGCCACGAGAGCCTCCTGCTGGGGTAGAAGCCGGGTCTGCTTCCACCATAGGAGGTGCTTCCGCGCCCCCGTCGGCGAGGTCAGCTCGAGCGCGAGATGACGGTGTCGCAGAGGGCAGCGAGCGCCTGCCTCGCGGGGCCGTCGGGGAGGATCTCGAGATAGCCGCGGGCGACCTCGGCGCGGCGCTCCACCTCGGCGCGGGCCTCCGCCATGGCGGGATGGGCGCGCATCAGCGAGAGGGCCTCGGCGAGCTCGTCGTCGCCGTCGATCCCCCCGTCGAGCAGCGCGAGCAGTCGCGCGTCCTCGGGCCTGCTGGAACGCCTGGCGAGCAGGGTGGGCAGGGTCGGAACACCCGCCCTGAGGTCTGTGCCGGGGGTCTTGCCGGACGTGTCGCTCGCGATGTCGATGAGGTCGTCGCTCAACTGGAAGACGACACCGATCTCTTCGCCGTACGCGCTCAGCGCGGCCAGCACCTCGTCCGAGGCACCGGCGGTCATCCCGCCGAAACGGGCCGACGTGGCGATCAGCGACCCCGTCTTGTCGGCCACCACCGCCAGGTAGTGCTCGAGCGGGTCCTCCCCCTCGGCCGGCCCCCGGGTCTCGGCGATCTGCCCGTGGACGAGCCTGGCGAAGGTCTCTGCCTGCAGGCTGACGTACTCGACGCCCAGGGTCGCGACGATGCTCGACGCCCTGGAGAAGAGGAGGTCGCCGACCAGGATGGCGATGGAGTTGTCCCACCGCGAGTTGGCGCTGGCCACCCCGCGACGCAGGTCCGCCTCGTCCATGACGTCGTCGTGGTAGAGGCTGGCGACGTGGGTCAGTTCGACGACGAGCGCCGCCCGCGTGACGTCCTCGTCGGGCGCCTCGCGGTCGAGCAGGGACGCCAGCACCACCAGCAGCGGCCGGAACCGCTTGCCACCCGCGTTGATGACGTGCCGCGCCGCTTCGGTGACGAAGGGAGTCTGTGCCACCGCTGCGTCGATCAGCCGCTCCTCGATGACCTCGAGGTGCGCGCTGACGCGGTCGCTGAAGTCAGGGTCGACTCCGGCGACCATGCCGCTGCCTGGATTGTCGAGGATCACCCGGGAAGCCTAGCGGTTAGCGGAGGAAGACTCCCGCCTGGGATACCAGGCTGAGCAACTGGCCGGGGAACAGACCCAGGTAGAGCGACGCCACCGCGCCCAGGACGACGGGGACCCAGGTCATGCCGCTCGCACGGCCCACGACCACCGACTCGTCGGGCTCGGAGAAGAACATCACGACGATGACCCTGATGTAGAAGTACGCCGCCACCAGGCTGAAGGCGATCGCCGCCAGCACCAGCCAGGCGTACCCGCCGAGCCAGGCCGCCTCGAACACCGCCCACTTCCCGATGAAGCCACCGGTCAGCGGGATGCCGGCGAAGCTCAGCATGAGCAGGGCGAAGATGCCCGCCAGAACCGGGTTCTTGCGTCCGAGCCCTGCCCAGCGCGCGATGCCGTGCACCTCGCCGGTCTCGTCGCGCACCATCGTGATGATGCCGAACGCGGCGATCGTGGCGAAGCCGTAGGCCACCAGGTAGAACATGATGGACGCCATCGAGTTGACCTGGCCGGCCGGGACGTCGGACAGCGCACCGACGACGGCGACCAGCAGGAAGCCCGCGTGGGCTATCGAGGAGTACGCCAGCAGTCGCTTGATGTCGGTCTGGGTGAGCGCGAGGATCACCCCGACCGCCATGGTCAGCAGCGCCACGACGGCGAGCAGCGGCTGCCAACTCCAGCGCTCGGCACCCAGTGCCACGAAGAACACGCGGGCGAGGCCGCCCACCGCGGCGAGCTTGGTGCAGATGGCCATGAAGCCTGTGACGGGCGTGGGAGCGCCGACGTACACGTCCGGCACCCACGACTGGAACGGGACGGCGCCCACCTTGAACAGCAGGCCGACCCCCATCATGGCCATGCCGAGGTAGAGGATGCCGCGTCCCATCGTGGGAGCCGCGATGGCCGCGTCGATGGCGCTGAACTGGAACGAGCCCGAGTAGCCGTACACCATGGCGATGCCGAACAGGAAGAACGCCGAGGAGAAGGCGCCGAGCATGAAATACTTCAGGCCCGCCTCCTGGCTGAGCAGCCGGCGTCGGCGTGCCATTGCGCTCAGCAGGTAGAGCGGCAGGCTCATGACCTCGAGCGCGACGAACATGGTCAACAGGTCGTTGGAGGCGGCGAAGACCATCATCCCCGACAGCGAGAACAGGGCCAGCGGGAACACCTCGGAGTGTTCGAGCCGCGCCGCCGTGGCCTCGGCTTCGAGTTCGCTGCCCGGCACCGACGACGCGGCGGCGGAGAAGACGCTGACGCCGCCTTCGAGGTCGCGCTCGGCGAAGACGAGCATCGCCAGCAGGCCGAAGACGAGCAGGGCTCCCCACATCAGGTAGGTCGGCCCGTCGAGGGTGACAGACGCCATCGCCAGCAGGCCGCTGGAGTTGGCCCGCCAGTTGAGCGCGAGCATCACCAGGGCGGCCACCGTCGCCAGGACGACGACGGCGAGCTGGATCACGAACCTGAGCTGCCTGGGCAGCACCGCTTCGAGCAGCACTCCGAGGCACGCGGCGATCAGCGGGATCAGCACCGGCGAGAGCTCGAACCACTCGAAGGTGGGAGCCGGGATCTCGAAGAGCGTCATTACTTGGCTTCCTCTCCGAACGGAGCGACCGGGTCGGAGACCCCTGCGTGATTCAGCGTCTGGACTGCCGTCGGTTCGATAGTGGTGAGCGCGAGCTGGGGGACGAAGCCCAGCACGAGGATGATCGCCACCAGCACGCCCGCCACCAGCTTCTCCCTGACCCCCAGGTCGCTGGTCACGTGGTCCTTCACCTGCTCGGTCACCGGTCCGGTCATGGTGCGCTGGTACATCAGCAGGATGTAGACGGCGGCCAGCACGGTGCCGAGGACGGCGACGGCAGCCACCCAGGGCTCACGCGACCAGGCTCCCGCCAGCACCATGAACTCGCTGACGAAGCTCGACATGCCCGGCAGCGCCAGCGACGACAGGCCTGCCAGCAGGACCGAACCCGCCAGCACCGGTGCCACCTTCTCGACGCCGCCGAAGGCGTTGACGGCCGCCGACCCGCGCCGGCTGATCAGGAACCCGAGGACGAGGAAGAGCGCCGCCGTCGAGAACCCGTGGTTGAGCATGTAGAAGATGGTTCCGCTCATGCCGCCGGTGGTGAACGTGTAGATGCCGAGCACCATGAAGCCGAAGTGGCTCACCGAGGTGTAGGCGACGAGGCGCAGCAGGTCCTTCGAGCCGATGGCCGCGACGGCGCCGTAGATGATCGAGATGAGCGCCAGCACGATCATGATCGGGCCCACCTCCCGGCTGGCGTCAGGGAACAGCATGAGGCAGAACTTGATCATGCCGAAGGTGCCGATCTTGTCGAGCACGCCCACCAGCAGCACCGAGGTGCCCGGCGTGCTCTCCTGCGCGGCGGTGGGCAGCCAGCTGTGGACCGGGACCATGGGCGCCTTGATGATGAACGCGATCAGGAAGCCCAGCATGAGCAGCATGCCGACGGTGTTGCCCGGCCCGAACTGCAACGCGGTGAGGTTCGAGAGCAGGTAGGTGGGCGCCCCGAGCTGGCGGCTGGACTCGGCGTACAGGCCGACGACGCTGCCCAGCATGATGAGCCCGCCCGCGAGGCTGAAGAGCAGGAACTTGACCGCCGCGTACGACCTGCGGTGGCCTCCGTAACCGCCGATGAGGAAGTACATCGGGATCAGCGTGGCCTCGAACATGAGGTAGAAGAGCAGCACGTCGTTCGCGAGGAAGACGAAGATCGAGAGGCTCTCCAGCGCGAGCACCAGGCCGAAGAAGGCCTGCGAGCCCCACCGGGAGAGGCTGGTGTCGGAGAGCTTCCACTCGGCGAGCAGCACGGCCGGGGTGAGGATCACTGTGAGCAGCATCATCACCAGCGACATGCCGTCCAGGCCGAGCGCCCAGGAGGCGCCGAACTGCGGGATCCACGGCACCGTCTCGCTCAGGTCGACGCCGCCGCCGTACAGGCCGGCGACGGCGAGGCCGAGGCCCGCGGTGGCGAGCGCGAACGTCATGCCGATGCCCTTCGCCACCTGCTTGACCGGCAGGCACAGCACGCCGGCGCCCAGCAGCGGCAGCAGACCCAGGAGGGTGAGCCAGGGAACAGTCATCTGTCTAGTTCCTTCCTCAGGCCAACTGGCTCAGGACGATAACGACGCCTAGCAGGACGGTTCCGGCCACCACGCCGAGGGCGTAGCGCCTCACCTGCCCGGACTGGATCTTGCGGCCCTGGGCCGACAACCCCGCGAACATCGCGGCGATGCCGTCGGCCCCGCCGTCGAACAGCGCCTTCTCACCGACCGTCACGCCGTCCGCCAGCATCATGGTCGGCTTCACGACGAGGGTGTTGTTGATGGCGTCACCGAAGAGGTCGTTGCGACCGGCGATGGCGAACGGGTTGGAGGTCGCGGGCGCGGCGGACGGGACCGGCTTACGTCCGAAGACGAACCAGCCGATCGCTACCCCTGCCAGGACGACGAGCAGCGTGCCCCAGCCGATCAGCGTCGGGACCCACTCGATCTCGTGCGGGTGAACGCCGGTGGCAGGTTCCAGCCATTCCTGGATCCAGGCGTTCATCGCGACGCCCGCCACCACGCTGAACACCGCCAGGATGATGAGCGGGACCGTCATGACCTTCGGGGACTCGTGCGGGTGCACGCCGTCCTTCCAGCGCCGCTCGCCGAAGAACGTCATGATCATCAGGCGCGTCATGTAGAACGCCGTGATCCCGGCGCCCAGCAGCGCGCAGGTGCCCACCAGCGGGCTGTGCTCGAAGGCTGCCTCGATGATGTGGTCCTTCGAGAAGTAGCCCGCCAGCGGCGGGATGCCGATGATGGCGAGGTAGCCCATCGCGAACGTCCAGAAGGTGTACGGCAGCACCTTCGCCAGGCCGCCGTAGTGCCGCATGTCGACGTCGTCGTCCATGGCGTGCATCACCGAACCGGCTCCGAGGAACATGTTCGCCTTGAAGAAGCCGTGGGTGAGCAGGTGGAAGATCGCGAACGCGTAGCCCGCCGGGCCGATGCCCGCGGCGAGAATCATGTAGCCGATCTGGCTCATCGTCGAGCCCGCGAGCACCTTCTTGATGTCGTCCTTCGACGTGCCGATCCAGGCGCCGGCCAGCAGCGTCACAGTGCCCACGACGACGACGGCCGTCGTGGCGGCGGCAGAGAGTTCGAAGATCGCGTGCGAGCGGACAACGAGGTAGACGCCCGCCGTGACCATCGTCGCGGCGTGGATCAGGGCCGACACCGGGGTGGGGCCTTCCATCGCGTCCAGCAACCATGCCTGCAGCGGCACCTGGGCGGACTTGCCGCAGGCGCCCAGCAGCAGGAGCAGGCCGATGACCGTCACCCACACCGAGTCGGCCTGGGCGACGTGGGAGTTCACGTCGACGAACGCCGACGAGCCGAACAGCGCGAGCATCGCCATGACGGCTGTCGTCATGCCGAGGTCGCCGATGCGGTTCATCACGAACGCCTTCTTGGCCGCGGCGGCGGCCGACGGCTTGTGCTGCCAGAACCCGATCAGCAGGTAGGACGCCAGGCCGACGCCCTCCCAGCCGACGAACAGGACCAGGTAGTTGTCGGCCAGCACGAGGATCAACATGGCCGCGATGAACAGGTTCAGGTAGGCGAAGAACCGGCGCTTGCGCGGGTCGTGCGCCATGTAGCCGAGCGAGTAGATGTGGATGAGGCTGCCGACGCCGGTGATCAGCAGGGCGAACAGGATCGACAGGGTGTCCACCAGCAGCCCGGCGTTGATGGTCCAGGGGCCCGCGCTGAACCACTCGTACAGCGGCACGGACACCGCGCGGGCGTCCGCCGGGCTCATCAGCAGCTCGACGAAGAGCCACAGCGCGACGGCGAACGACATTACGACGGCGGCGACGGCGATCCACGGCCCCGCCTTGCGGACGAGCCTGCCGAACAGCAGCAGCACCGCCGCGCCGAGCGCCGGCACCGCGATCATCAACCAGGCCAGGCTGAACATCCCCGTCGCGGGGACGATCGTCTCCAGAGTCACGTCACTCTCCTCAGAGTTTCAGCAGGCTGGCCGCGTCCACCGACGTCGATCGACGGGTGCGGAAGATTGTCATGATGATCGAGAGACCGACGACCACCTCGGCGGCGGCCACCACCATCACGAAGAAGGCGGCGATCTGACCGTCGAGCCCGCCGTGCTGCAGCGCGAAGGCCACCATCACGAGGTTCGCCGAGTTCAGCATCAACTCGACCGACATGAAGATAACCAGCGCGTTGCGCCGCGTCATCACGCCGACGGTGCCGATCGCGAAGACTATCGCCGCGAGGTAGAGCAGGTTCTCGGTGGTCACTTGTCCTCCTCCCGTGCGACTGCCTCGATGGACTTGAAGGTCTTCGCCGTCGCCTCGGAGAGCGCCGGGGCGTCCACGACGCCGCTGCGTCCGGCGAGGGTCGGCGAGATCGACTCCGGCGACACCGAACCGTCAGGCAGCAGCGCGGGGGTGGCGATGGAGTTGTGCCGGGCGAGCACACCCGAGTTGGGCAGCGCGCCGGGGTGGGCGCCGCTGGTCGCGTACGCCTTGATCCTGTGGGAGGCGCGCTCCGCCTGGCCGGGGACGGGATGGACGCGGCGCGTGTGTGCGACCACCATCGCGCCGACCGCGGCGGTGATGAGCAGTGCCGAGGTGAGCTCGAACGCGAACACATACCGTCCGAAGATGAGGGCGGCGAGCGACTGGATCTGTCCCTGGTGGACGGCGTTCGCCTGTTCCAGCCCGGTCGGCGGCGCGGTGACAGCCCCCCCGATGCCGAGGACGATCAGCGCGAACAGGCAGACGGCGATGACGACCGCCGCCACCCGCTGGCCGCGCAGCGTCTCCACCACCGAGTCGGGGGTGTCGACGCCGACGAGCATGAGCACGAACAGGAACAGCATCATGATCGCGCCGGTGTAGACGATGATCTGCACGGCCCCGAGGAAGGGGGCGTCCAGCGCGAAGTAGAGGGCCGCGAGGTTCAGCATGGCGAAGGCGGTGCTGAGCGCCGAGTACACGGCCTTGCGGAAGAGCACCAGTCCGAGCGCCCCGAGCACCATGAGCGGGCCACAGATCCAGAACGCCACGTCGGCGCCTGTCACCAGCGGGATCATCGGGCACCTCCGGCGGCACCCTCGACGGGGGTCCGGTTGTCGGGCTCGCCGGTGGGCGGCAGGCCGAGGAAGTAGTCCTTCTCCTCGGCGCCGAGCCGGCGGGGATGCGGCGGCTCCTCCATGCCCGGCAGCAGCGGGGCCAACAGCCTGTCCTTGGTGTAGATCATCTTCTCGCGCGTCGTGTCGGCGAGCTTGAAGTCGTTGGTCATCGTCAGCGCACGCGTCGGGCAGGCCTCGATGCACAGCCCGCACAGGATGCACCGCAGGTAGTTGATCTGGTAGACCCTGCCGTACCGCTCACCGGGGCTGTAACGCTCCTCCTCGGTGTTGTCGGCGCCCTCGACGTAGATGGCGTCTGCCGGGCAGGCCCACGCGCACAACTCGCAGCCGACGCACTTCTCCAGCCCGTCGGGCCAGCGGTTGAGCTGGTGCCGTCCGTGGAAGCGAGGCGCCGTGACCTTCTCCTTGCCCTTCTCCGGGTAGCCCTGGGTGAAGGTCTTGCGGAACATGGTGCGGAAGGTCACCCCGAAACCCGCCCATGGGTCGAAGATGCCCATCACGCCTCCTTCTCGGTGGTAGCTGCCGGGACAGCCGTCTCGCCGGTGTCCTGGTCCACTGTCGATGCCACGACGTCGGCCAGCTCGGGCAGCACCTGCCCGGGCATCGGCGGGACGGGGTAGCCGCCGGCGAACGCGTCGAAGGGTTCCTCGACCGCGGGTTCGGGCTCGGGCCCGGACCGTTCGCCGAGGAAGAGGACGGCCAGCAGGATGACGACGACCAACCCCGCGAAGCCCCACAGCAACGGACCCTGCAGCAGGTTCTCCGACTGCAGCTTGCGGACGGTGGAGATCACGACGATCCAGCCCAGCGAGATCGGGATCAGCCACTTCCAGCCGAGGCTCATGAACTGGTCGTAGCGGAACCGCGGCAGCGTGCCGCGCAACCAGACGAAGACAGAGATGAAGAGCTGGACCTTGAGGGCGAACCAGATCGGGCCGAGCCACGGGTTGTTGAGCACCGGCGCGACGTTGTCGAACAGCCAGTTCAGCGGCCACGGCGGCAGGTAGCCGCCCAGGAACAGCGTGGTGGCGATGGCCGACACGGTGGCCATGTTGATGTACTCGGCCAGGAAGTAGATGGCGTACCTGAAGCCCGAGTACTCGGTGATGTAGCCGGACACCAGCTCGGACTCGGCCTCGGGAAGGTCGAAGGGTGCGCGGTTGGTCTCGCCGACCATCGAGATCGCGTAGATGATGAAGCTCGGGATCAGCGCCACGAACATCCACTGCTGCAGGCCGATGTCGGGGCCGCCGAACAGCAGCAACGGCGTCCGCTGGAACTCGACGATCTCGGACGTCGACATGGTGCCCGAGTAGAGGAACACCGCCACCAGCGAGAGGCCCATCGCGATCTCGTACGAGATCATCTGGGCGCTCGAACGCAGCGCGCCGAGCAGCGAGTACGGAGAGTTGGACGACCAGCCCGCCAGCACGAAGCCGTAGATGCCGACCGAGGTCACGGCGAGCAGGACCAGCGTCCCGATGGGGAGGTCGGCGAGCTGCAGCCGCGTCGTCACCCCGAAGATCTCCACCTGGCCGCCGAACGGGATCACTGCCCACGCCGTGAAGGCGGCAGTGCCGGCGATCAGCGGTGCGGCGATGAACAGCACCTTGTCGACCATGTGCGGCATGAAGTCCTCCTTGATGAGGAGCTTCATGCCGTCTGCCAGCGCCTGGCCGAGGCCGAGCGGGCCGTTCATGATCGGGCCGAGGCGGTGCTGCATCTTGCCCACCAGGCGGCGCTCGTACCAGACGTTGAAGATCGTCCAGACGAGCAGCACCACGAAGAGCACCACCACCTTGATGAGGACGAGCCACCAGGGATCGTTCATCGGGATCATGCGACACCTCCCAGGCTGAGTTCGACAGCGTCGCCCGCTACCAGCCCGAGTTCCCCGAGGCTGTGACCGGGAGAATTGGTGGGCACCCAGACGATGCCGTCGACCATGCCCTCGGTCACCACGACCGGCAGGCTGAGCGAGCCGGAGCCGCCTGAGATCACGACGTCGGCACCGTCGGTCACCCCCGCCGCGACGGCGGTGGCCGGGCTGACCCTGGCGAGGGCCGGCTTGGCGGTGGCGGCGAGCGCCTGCTCGTAGTCCATGCCGCGGCTCGCGTCGAGCAGTTCATGCCAGGTGGCGAGCCGGACGCCTGACGCCGCCGGCTGCTGGGCGCGCGGGGTGTCGAGCGTCACGCCGGCGTCTTCCGCGGGCTGCTCGTCGGCGGGCTCGGCCAGTCCGAGCGCGTCGTCGGGCTCCCAGGGGCCGAGTTCGGTGAGTTCGGCACGCGCCTGTCCGACGGTCCTGACCCCGAGCGGGCTGCCCATCGCGTCGGCGAGGGCGGCGAGCACGCGCAGGTCGGTCATGGGATCGCTGGCCTGCTTGATGACGGTGTTGACCAGCCCGACCCTGTGCTCCCAGTTGAGGTACGAGCCCGCGTGCTCCTCGATCAGGGCGATCGGGAAGACGACATCGGCGCGCTCGGTCACCTCCGACAGCCGCGATTCGAGCGAGACGACGAAGTCGGCGGCCTCCAGGCCGGCCCTGACCGCGGCGGCGTCCGCGAAGTCACGCGGCTCGATGCCCGCGACCACCAGCGCCTTGAGCCTGCCGGTCGCGGCGGCTGCCAGCATCTCGGTGGCGTCGAGGCCGCGCTCGCCCGGCAGTACGTCGGTGCCCCAGGTCGCCGCGACGTCGACCCTGGCCGACACGTCGGTCGAGGGACGTCCGCCCGGCAGCAGGTTGGGCAGGCAGCCAGCCTCGACGGCGCCGCGATCACCGGCGCGCCGGGGAATCCAGGCGAGCCTGGCACCGCTGTCGTCGGCGAGCTTCGCCACCGCCGCGAGAGCGCCCGGCGAGACGGCCGCCCGCTCCCCCACGAGGATGACGGTGTCCGCGTCCGCCTCGAGCGTCGCGAGCGCTGCGGCTTCCTCGCCGGGTGCCGCGGGGACGAGCACGCCGCCCAGCTTCACCGTGCCGTTCGAGGCGTAGGGAGCGACAGCCACCACCGACAGCTTGCTCTTGCGCACCGCCTTGCGGAGGCGCAGGAAGATGAGCGGCGACTCCTCCTCCGGCTCGAAGCAGACGAGGACGACCTTGCCGGCCTTCTCCAGGTCGCCGTAGGTGACGCCTTCGCCCAGCACCCTGCCTGCGACGCGCTCGGCGAGGAAGTCTGCCTCCTCGGCGCTGGCCGGACGGGAGCGGAAGTCGATGTTGTTCGTGTTGAGCACGGCGCGGGCGAACTTGGAGTAGCCGTAGGCGTCCTCCACCGTCAGCCTGCCGCCGGTGAGCACGCCCGCCGAGCTGCCGGCGGCCTTGAGGCCGGCCACGGCGGCATCGATGGCCTCGGGCCAGCTCGCCACGACGAGTTCGCCGTCACGCCGCACCAGCGGGCGCGTCAGCCTGTCGTCCCCGCGTCCGTAGACGAAGGCGAACCTGCCCTTGTCGCAGTTCCACTCCTCGTTGACCTCGAGGTTCTCCCCCGCCAGCCTGCGCTTCACCTGGAAGTGCCGCTGGTCGACGCGCAGCGAGCAGCCCGACGCGCAGTGCTCACAGGTGGAGTCTGTCGACACCAGGTCGAACGGACGGCTCTGGAACCTGTAGGAGACGCTGGTGAGGGCACCCACCGGGCAGATCTGGATGACGTTGCCGGAGAAGTAGGAGTTGTAGGGGTGCTCGGCGTACTGGCCGACCTGCTGCAGCGCGCCGCGCTCGACGAGCGCGATGAAGGGGTCACCGGAGATCTGCTCGGAGAACCTCGTGCAGCGCGCGCACAGCACGCAGCGTTCGCGGTCGAGCAGGACCTGGGCCGAGATCGGGACGGGCTTGGGGAAGGTGCGCTTGACGCCCTCGTACCGGGACTCGCCGTAGCCGTTCGTCAGCGCCTGGTTCTGCAGCGGGCACTCGCCGCCCTTGTCGCAGATCGGGCAGTCGAGCGGGTGGTTGAGCAGCAGGAACTCCAGCATGCCCGCCTGCGCCTTGGCGGCGACCGGCGAGCTCACCTGGGTGTTGATCTTCATCCCGGGCGCGCATTCGAGGGTGCAGGACGCCTGGGGCTTCGGCATGCCGCGTCCGTTGCCCATGTCGGGCACCTCGACCATGCACTGCCTGCAGGCGCCGACCGGATCGAGCAGCGGGTGATCGCAGAACCGCGGAATCGCGATCCCGATCATCTCCGCCGCACGGATCGCCAGCGTGCCCTTGGGGACCTGGACGTCGACCCCGTCGATGGTGACGGTGATCAGGTCCGTCGGCAGGGCGGCCGCGTCCGGCTTGGTCACGACGCTCATGCGTGGCTCCCTTCACGCACCTCGAACAGCGCGCTTCGACCGTAGGGGAAGAGCTCCCAGGCCGGGGTGCCGTACCCTGCCTCGAACTCGGGACGGAAGTGCCTGACGGCGGAGGTCACGCACGCGACCGCGCCGTCGGCGAGGGCGCAGAACGACTTGCCGCCCATGTTGTCGCAGATGTCGAGCAGCTTCTCGATGTCGCCGTCCTCGGCGGCGCCCGCCTCGAACTTCTTGAGCAGCTGCACGAGCCACCAGCTCCCCTCACGGCAGGGGGTGCACTTGCCGCAGGACTCGTGCTTGTAGAACTCGACCCAGCGCAACGTGGTGCGGACGACCGAGACGGTGTCGTCGAACACCTGGAGGGCCTTCGTGCCGAGCATCGACCCGACGCTCGCCATGCCCTCGTAGTCCAGCGGCACGTCGAGGTGCTCGGCGGTCAGGATCGGGGTCGACGAGCCGCCGGGCGTCCAGAACTTCAGCGTGTGGCCCTCGCGGACCCCGCCCGAGAGTTCCAGCAGCTGGCGCATGGTGATGCCGAGCGGAGCCTCGAACTGTCCGGGACGCTTCACGTGCCCCGACAGCGAGTAGAGGGTCATGCCCTTCGACTTCTCCGTGCCCATCGACGAGAACCAGCCGGACCCGTTGTTCACGATGGCGGGCACCGACGAGATGGACTCGACGTTGTTGATCACCGTCGGGGACGCGTACAGGCCAGCGACGGCGGGGAACGGCGGGCGCAGCCTCGGCTGGCCGCGGCGCCCCTCGAGCGAGTCGAGCAGTGCCGTCTCCTCGCCGCAGATGTAGGCGCCGGCACCGGCGTGGACGATGATGTCGAGGTCGAAGCCCGAGCCGTGGATGTTGGTGCCGAGGTGACCCGCCGCGTACGCCTCGGCGACAGCCTGCTGCAGCCGCCTGATGACGTGCAGCACCTCGCCGCGCACGTACACGAAAGCCGTGTGGCAGTTGATGGCGTAGGAGGCCACGATCATGCCCTCGACAAGGGTGTGGGGCGAGGCCAGCAGCAGCGGCATGTCCTTGCAGGTGCCCGGCTCCGACTCGTCGGCGTTCACCACGAGGTACTTGGGGTTCGGGTTGTCCTGCGGGACGAAGCTCCACTTCATGCCCGTCGGGAAGCCGGCGCCGCCACGTCCGCGCAGCCCGGCGTCCTTGACCAGGGTGGTCAGTTCGGCAGGCGTCATGGCGAACGCCTTGTCCAGCGACGCGTAGCCGCCCTGACGGGTGTAGGCGTCGATGGCCCAGGACTTGTCGGTGCCCCAGTTGGCGGACAGCACGGGGGTCAGCAGGTCTGTCACAGTTTCTCGCTCCGCTCGGGAAGGTCGTCACTGGCCTCGGGGCTCGGGGCCTTCCAGCCCTTCTCCTCGGCGATGTTCTTGCCCAGCAGGGACGCGGCCCCGGCGCTCGGGCCCTCGTCAGCCCTGCCGTCGGGGAAGCCGGCCAGCACGCGCTCGGCGTCGCGCCAGCTCGTGATGGTGGCACCGCGGGACGCCTTCACGTCCTTGCCCGCCGCGAGGTCGTCGATCAGCTGCTCGGCCTTCTCCGGCGTCATGTTGTCCATGAACTCCCAGTTGACGGTCATGACCGGCGCGAAGTCGCAGGCGGCGTTGCACTCGATGCGTTCCAGCGAGAACGTGCCGTCGGGCGTCGTCTCGTCGGTGCCGATGCCGAGCTTCTGCTCCACGCGCTCCAGCAGCGCGTCGCCGCCCATCACCGCGCACAGCGCGGTGGTGCAGACGCCGACGTGGTGCTTCCCGCCCGGACGGCGCCGGTACATGGTGTAGAACGTCGCGACGCCCGACACCTGGGCGGTCGTGATGCCGAGGATCTCGGCGCACGCCTCGATGCCGGCGGGCGACACCCTGCCGTCCACGCTCTGCACGAGGTGCAGCATCGGGAGCAGCGCCGAGCGCGGCTGCGGGTAGCGTCCCGCGAGCTCGCGCAGCTCCGCCATCGTCGTCGCGTCGATGTTCGTCGAGTCGTCCGTCATGTCGACGGAGCCCGAGTCCTCGAAGTGCGACTTGAACTCGTGCCCGCTCATCGGTCCCCGCCTCCCATCACCGGGTCGAGAGAACCGACCGCCACGACGATGTCGGCGATCATGCCGCCCTCGCACTCGATCGGAACTGACTGCAGGTGGTTGAACCCTGGGTCACGCATGTGGGCGCGGAACGGTTTCGTCCCGCCGTCGGAGACGACGTGGCAGCCGAGCTCGCCCTTGGGGCTCTCGATCGGGACGTAGGCCTGGCCCGGCGGGACCCTGAAGCCCTCGGTGACCAGCTTGAAGTGGTGGATCAGCGCCTCCATGGACTCGCCCATGATGTGCTTGATGTGCTCGTGCGAGTTGCCCTGGCCGTCGGGACCGGTGGCGAGCTGCGCGGGCCACGCGATCTTCGGGTCGTCGATCATGACGGGCTGGCCTGTCGAGGCCTCCAGCCTGTCGGCGCACTGCTTGACGATCTTGAGGCTCTCCCACATCTCGGCCAGCCGGACGCGGAACCGTCCGTAGGCGTCGGCGGTGTCCCAGGTGATGACGTCGAAGTCGTACTTCTCATAGCCGCTGTACGGCTGCATCTTGCGGAGGTCCCAGCCGTAGCCGGCCGAGCGCAGCACCGGGCCGGTGACGCCGAGGGCGAAGCAGGCGGTGAGGTCCTGCACGCCGATGCCCACCATGCGTCCCTTGAAGATCGGGTTCTCGTTGCAGAACGCCGCGTACTCGGGCAGGTGCTTCTCGAGCCAGTCGATCAGGTCGCGCAACTGCGAGATGCCCGAATCGGGCAGGTCTCCGGCGACGCCACCCGGACGGATGTAGGCGTGGTTCATGCGCAGGCCCGTGACGGCCTCGAAGAAGTCGAGGATCATCTCACGTTCGCGGAAGCCGATCGTCATGACGGTCAGGGCGCCGATCTCCATGCCGCCGGTGCCGATGGCGACCAGGTGGGAGGCGATCCTGCAGAGCTCCATCATGAGCACCCTGAGGTCCTGCGCGCGCTCGGGGATCTGGTCCTCGATGCCCAGCAGCCGCTCGACCGACAGGCAGTAGGCGGCCTCGTTGAACAGCGGCGAGACGTAGTCCATGCGAGTCACGAACGTGACGCCCTGCGTCCACGTCCGGTACTCCATGTTCTTCTCGATGCCTGTGTGCAGGAAGCCGATGCCGGGACGGATCGACTTCACCGTCTCACCCTCGCACTCCACCATCAGGCGGAGCACGCCGTGGGTCGACGGGTGCTGCGGGCCCATGTTGATGACGAGCGTCTCGTCGTTGCGTTCGGCCTGCTCACGGGCGATCTGGTCGAAGTCGCCGCCGCCCATCGCCGTGTAGACGGTGCCCTCTGTCTCTTCGCCGGGGGCGGCGTAGAAGTCCGTGTTCTGCGCGGTCATCTGTAGCTCCTGCGCTGGTCGACGGGCGGCACCGTGGTGCCCTTGTACTCGATCGGGATGCCGCCGAGCGGGTAGTCCTTGCGCTGCGGGTGGCCTACCCAGTCGTCGGGCATGAGGATGCGGGTGAGGTGCGGGTGGCCGTCGAAGATGACGCCGAACATGTCCCAGGTCTCGCGCTCGTGCCAGTCGGCCGCCGGATAGGTGGCGACGACGCTGGGGACGTGCGGGTCGGTGTCGGGACAGGCGGTCTCCACGCGCAGCCGGCGATTGTGGGTCATCGACTGCAGGTGGTAGACGACGTGCAGCTCGGCACCGGTGTCTGCCGGATAGTGCACACCCGAGACGCTCGCACAGAACTCGAACCGCAGGTGCGCGTCGTCACGCAGGCTCTTCATGACCTCGGCGAGGTGCTCGCGCGCGACGTAGAAGGTCAGTTCGCCGCGGTCGACGACGACGTTGATGTAGGCCTCGGGCACCAGTTTGGTGAGCCTGGTGAACACCGAGTCGTACCACGAGCCGAAAGGCGGGGTGGAGGGGACGGGATGCGGCACCTCGCGCACGATCCTGCCGTAGCCGGACGTGTCGCCGGTGCCCTGCGACCACATGCCGCGGCGTACCGGGACCGGCCTGCCGGACAGCGGGACCAGCTCGGGATCGGGCTGGGCGTCCTCGCGTTCGAGGCCGGCCTTGGGGGCCGACTCGGCAGGGACGACCGGCTCGTCGACGGTCTTCTCTTCGCCGGGGAGCTTGTCGGTCATCGCAGCAACCCCTTCATCTCATGGGTGGCGGGGGCGACCAGCGCCGCCTTCTCGGCCGCCTCGATGGCGTCCAGTTCGTTCTTGGCCATCGGCCGCTTGGCGACGATGTCCTTCTTCAGCTTGAACATGGCGTCGATCAGCATGTCGGGACGCGGCGGGCAGCCGGGGACGTAGATGTCGACGGGCACCAGGTGGTCGCCACCCTGCACGATCGCGTAGTTGTTGAACATGCCGCCGGACGAGGCGCAGACGCCCATCGCCATGACCCACTTCGGGTTGGGCATCTGGTCGTACACCTGACGCAGGACGGGCGCCATCTTCTGGCTCACGCGTCCGGAGATGATCATGAGGTCCGCCTGCCTGGGTGAGGCGCGGAACACTTCCTGACCCCAGCGACCCGAGTCGAACCGAGGGGCGCCGTACGTCATCATCTCGATGGCGCAGCAGGCAAGGCCGAAGGTCGCCG
>JAEWIK010000407.1 GCA_023387135.1 Actinomycetes bacterium
GTCCGGAACAGACGACGACGCGTGACCGGCGCGTGTCGGTCGGGCGGGTGGAATCGGGCGGCATCCTGACCCGAATCCCGGGGGCAACTGCACGTTGGTCCGGATCGGATCGCGGGCGTTCTGGGCAGCCCCCGAACCGCTAGGGTGGAACCGTACACAGCAGGGTTTCACCCCGCCCGCTGGACGCCATTCGCAAAGGAGACCTTCACCAATGACCGTCAAGGTTGGTATCAACGGCTTCGGCCGGATCGGCCGCAACTACTTCCGCGCTCTGGTTGCCTCGGGCGCCGATCTGGATGTGGTTGCAGTCAACGACCTCACCGACAACAAGACCCTCGCGCACCTGCTCAAGTACGACTCGATCCTCGGCCGGTTCCCCGGTGAGGTGTCGTACGACGACGACGCCCTCTGGGTGGACGGCAAGGAGATCAAGGCGTTCGCCGAGCGGGATCCCGCCGCGCTGCCGTGGGGCGAGCTGGGCGTTGACATCGTGATCGAGTCCACCGGCTTCTTCACCGACGCCACCAAGGCCAAGGCGCACATCGACGCCGGTGCGAAGAAGGTCATCATCTCCGCGCCCGCCAAGAACGAGGACATCACGATCGTGATGGGCGTCAACGACGACAAGTACGACGCGAAGTCGCACAACATCATCAGCAACGCGTCCTGCACCACCAACTGCCTCGCGCCGTTGGCCAAGGCCCTCAACGACGCGATCGGCATCGAGCGCGGCCTGATGACCACCATCCACGCCTACACCCAGGACCAGAACCTGCAGGACGCGCCGCACAAGGACCTGCGTCGCGCCCGCGCCGCCGCCCTCAACATCGTCCCCACCACCACCGGTGCCGCCAAGGCGGTCGCCCTGGTGCTGCCGGAGCTGAAGGGCAAGCTCGACGGCTACGCGCTCCGCGTCCCCACGCCGACCGGTTCCGTGACCGACCTCACCTTCGAGGCCTCCCGCGAGACCAGCGTCGAGGAGATCAACGCGATCGTGAAGGCCGCCGCCGAGGGCGCGCTCAAGGGCATCCTCGAGTACAACGAGGACCCGATCGTCAGCAAGGACATCGAGACCTACCCGGCGTCCAGCATCTTCGATGCGCCGCTGACCAAGGTGATCGGCAACCAGGTGAAGGTCGTCTCCTGGTACGACAACGAGTGGGGTTACTCCAACCGCCTCGTCGACCTCACCGTCCTGGTCGGCTCCAAGCTCTGAGCTTCGCGAGACAGCACACCAGCATTGAATGGGCCGGCTCGCGTCATGTGACGCGGGTCGGCCCGTCCGCGTAATCCCTACGAAGAAAGGGCAAGAAGTGAAGTCCCTTGAAGACCTCGGAGACCTCCGGGGCAAGCGGGTGCTCATCCGCTGTGATTTCAACGTGCCGCTGGACGGCGACGTCATCACCGACGACGGCCGCATCAAGGCCGCGCTGCCCACCCTGACCTACCTGCGTGACGCCGGCGCCAGGATCGTCATCATGGCCCACCTCGGCCGTCCCAAGGGCGAGGTCAACCCGAAGTTCTCGCTCGCCCCCGCGGCGAAGCGCCTGGGTGAGCTGCTCGGCGCCGACGTGAAGCTCGCCGCCGATGTCGTGGGCCAGAGCGCCCAGGAGACGGTGGCTGCGCTCGCCGACGGCGACGTGGCCATGCTCGAGAACGTCCGCTACGAGCCCGCCGAGGAGTCGAAGGTCGACTCCGAGCGCGCCGAGCTCGCCGCGAAGTACGCCGCCCTCGGCGACGTGTTCGTCTCCGACGGCTTCGGCGTCGTCCACCGCAAGCAGGCGTCCGTCTACGACGTCGCCAAGCTGCTGCCGAACGCGGCCGGCTACCTCGTGGCGAAGGAGGTCGACGTCCTGAAGAAGCTGACCGAGACCCCCGAGCGCCCCTACGTCGTCGTCCTCGGCGGCGCCAAGGTGGCCGACAAGCTGGGCGTCATCGACAACCTGCTGAAGGTCGCCGACACCCTGATCATCGGCGGCGGCATGGCCTACACCTTCCTCAAGGCCAAGGGCTACGAGGTCGGGTTGTCCCTGCTGGACGCCGAGAAGGTCGACACCTGCGCGGGCTACCTCGAGCAGGCGGCGGCGAGCGGCAAGCAGATCCTGCTGCCGGTCGACACCCGGGTGGTCGCCGAACTCGACTTCGCGGGCAGGACCGCCAGCGAGGTCAGCATCGTCCCGGCCGACGGCATCCCCGCCGACAAGGAGGGTGCCGACATCGGTCCTTCCACAGAGAAGCTGTTCGCCGACGCCATCACCAGCGCGGCGACGGTGTTCTGGAACGGCCCGATGGGGGTCTCGGAGATCGAGTCCCTCGCCAGCGGCACCAACGCCATCGCCAAGGCGCTGGCCGATTCCGACGCGTTCAGCGTGATCGGCGGCGGCGACTCGGCGGCTGCCGTCCGCAATCTCGGCTACCCCGATGACGCCTTCGGGCACATCTCCACCGGTGGCGGCGCCTCCCTCGAATACCTCGAGGGCAAGGTCCTCCCCGGACTCGCAGTTCTCGAGGAGGCCTGACATGGCACAGACACAGCCCGGCACCCGCACTCCGCTGATGGCCGGAAACTGGAAGATGAACCTCAACCACGTCGAGGCGACCGGCGTCGTGCAGAAGCTGGCCTGGACGCTGGCAGACGCCCGCTACGAGCCCGAGAAGTCGGAGGCGGCGGTCATCGTCCCGTTCACCGACATCAGGACCGTGCAGACGCTCATCGAGGGCGACAAGCTGCCGCTGGCCTTCGGTGCGCAGGACGTCTCCGAGCACGACTCGGGCGCCTACACCGGTGAGGTCTCCGCCGACATGCTGGCCAAGCTCAACGTCTCCTACGTGGTGGTCGGGCACTCCGAGCGCCGCGAGTACCACGGCGAGACCGACGCGCTGATCAACGCCAAGGCCAAGAAGGTGATCGAGAAGGGCATGACCCCCATCATCTGCGTCGGCGAGGTGCTGGACATCCGCAAGCAGGGCACCCACGTCGAGCACGTGCTCGGGCAGACGAAGGGCGTCCTTGACGGCCTCACCGCAGAGCAGGTCGGCGCGCTCGTCATCGCCTACGAGCCCGTATGGGCGATCGGCACCGGCGAGGTCGCGACCCCGGAGGACGCCCAGGAGGTCTGCGGCGCGATCCGCGGCTACGTGGCCGAGACCTTCGGTGGCCCGGCGGCCGACGCCGTCAGGATCCAGTACGGCGGTTCGGTGAAGGCGAGCAACGTCGTCGAGATCATGGCCCAGCCCGACGTGGACGGCGCCCTGGTGGGCGGCGCGAGCCTCAATCCCGAGGAGTTCGCCAAGATCGTGCTCTTCTACTCGGTGGCCGGCTGACGCCTGTCGCAGCGAGCCCGAGAGGCCCGATCACGCACCTGTCTACGGCGCCCGGTTCCCACCGGGCGCCGTAGCCTCGTTCGGGGGGTCGGCGGCGGTCCCGGCGGGGTCCGCCGAATGCGTTAATCGGGTGCTGGTGGGTTAGGATTCTCGGCGTGACTGTTGCGCCCATGATGACCTGGCCGATCCTGACCCTGTCGATCATCCTGATCCTCACCAGCATCGTCCTCGCCTTGTTCATCCTGCTCCACAAAGGCCGTGGCGGCGGGATGTCCGACCTCTTCGGCGGCGGCATGACCACCACCATGGGCGGCACCTCGGTCGCCGAGCGCAACCTCGACAGGATCACCATCGTCGTGGGTGGCGTCTGGCTGTTCAGCGTCCTCGGCCTGCTCACCCTTTACCGCTTCTTCCCGGAGGTCGGCGCCTTCAACGCCGCGCCCCCCCCCGGGGCCGCGGCGGGGCCGTGTGGCCCCCCCCCCGGGGCCCCCCCCCCCCCCCCC
>JAEWIK010000032.1 GCA_023387135.1 Actinomycetes bacterium
CCCCGATTCCGACTCACTCGTCGACAACGACGCCGATTCCGACTCACTCGTCGACAACGACCCAGACTCAGACTCACTCGTCGAGGCGGACTCCGACTCACTGGTCGAGAGCGACCCAGATTCCGACTCACTCGTCGACAACGACCCAGACTCAGACTCACTGGTAGACGCCGACTCGGACTCACTCGTCGACAAGGATCCGGACTCCGACTCACTAGCAGAGGCGGACTCCGACTCACTCGTCGAGAGCGACCCCGACTCCGACTCACTCGTCGACAACGACCCAGACTCAGACTCACTCGTCGACAACGACCCAGACTCAGACTCACTCGTCGAGGCCGACTCCGACTCACTGGTCGACAGCGACCCCGACTCCGACTCACTCGTCGACAACGACCCCGACTCGGACTCACTGGTCGAGGCGGACTCCGACTCACTGGTGGACAACGACCCGGACTCGCTCGTCGACGCCGACTCGGACTCACTGGTGGACGCTGATTCGGACTCACTCGTCGAGAGCGATCCCGACTCCGACTCACTCGTCGACAAGGATCCAGACTCGGACTCACTGGTCGAGGCGGACTCCGACTCACTCGTCGACGCCGACTCCGATTCGCTGGTGGACGCGGACTCCGATTCGCTCGTGGACGCGGACTCCGACTCACTGGTGGAGGCCGACTCGGACTCGCTGGTCGATGCCGACCCCGACTCGCTCGTGGAGGCCGACTCGCTGGCGGACTCGGATTCCGAGCCGCTGGTGGACGTCGACTCAGATTCGCTGGTGGAGGCGGACTCGGACTCGCTTCCCGACGCGCTGGTCGACAACGAATCAGACTCGCTCGTCGAGAGCGATTCCGACGACGAGGTGGAGAGCGACTCCGAATCGCTGGAACTGGTCGTGGTGGAAGGGTGCTCGGACTCGCTCGCCGAGATGCTCGCCGACTCGCTGGCCGAGATGCTCATCGACTCGCTGTCGGAGACGATCTCGTCGGGGGTCTCGGGCGCGTTGTTGAAGTAGTAGAAGAGCGAGCTGAGGTTGTAGACGCTCATCCCGCCGGCCGGGATTGCCTGGACGGCGATGATCAGGCCCTCGCCCGTGGTCATGTAGCCGGCGTAGAGCGTGTCGCCGATGTACATGGGATGGGCGACGAAGTGGGCCTTGACGCCGTTGATCGTGATGCTCGTCGCGTCCAGCACCGCCGCGAAGTTGTCGGAGGTGATCCTGCCGTCCGAGGTGGTGATGGCGGTCTTGTAGGTGACCTTCGTCCCGTTGTAGGTGCCGCCGCCCTCACCGCCGTAGGAGGCCTGTCCGGCGCCGGTGTTCGACAGGCTGCTGTCGGCGCCGCCGCCGTAGGAGATCGACGCGTTGGTCAGCCCCTCGTCTGAGTACTTGGGGATCTCGGTGGCCTTCGCGGTACGCAGCAGGGACGCGGTCAGCGACTGGCTGGTCGACTGGCTCTGCGACAGCGACGCGCTGGCCGACTGCGAACCGCTGACGGACGCCGAGGCGCTGACGGATTCTGACGCACTGGCTGACTCGGAGGCGCTGAGCGACTCCGAGGAACTGATCGACTCCGACGCGCCGGCAGACTCCGACGCCGACGCGCTGTCCGATGCGGAACCGCCGATCGACTCCGACGACGACTCCCCTTCCGACTCCGACCCGCCCGGCGAGTCCGACGACGACGGCTCCTCGGACTCCTGGCCGGCGGCCGATTCCGAGCCGGCCGTGGATTCGGGAGCCGCCTGGCTCGCGGACTCGGACGCCGCGGCTTCGTCCCTACCGGCCGAGGTCGACTCGGCAGCGGCTTCGCTCGCGGTGGCAGGCGCGGCCAGTTCCTTGTCGGTCGCCGCGGCGGGCTTCTGCGTCTCCGATTCGGGAGCCGCCTTCTGGGACTCGGACTCTCTCGCCGGCTCGGCCTTCTGCGACGCCGACTCACTCGCAGGTGCGGCCTTCTGCGACTCCGCCTCGTGCGTCTTGTGCGCCTTGTGGTGATGACCTCTCGACGGCGAAGTCGACTCCGAGGTCGACTCGCTGCCCGGGGCGTTGCTGCCGGGGGCCAGGACTGTGCTCCCGTCGGTGGCGAGGGTGTGCAGGTTGGTCGCCGTGACGTCGTAGGAGACGGGGGTGACGTCGGTCATGATCGCGCCTTCAGTCCCGTGGGAGCTGGCCGAGCCGCCTCACCATGTGCCAGTGATTCGTCTCGTCGACCCGCTCGAACTCGATCTTGTCGAACAGTGCCTCGGCGATGGGGATGCCGCGTCCGCCTTCTTCGTCCTCGCCCGGCATGGCCTTTCCCCGGTTGGGGGTGAACAGCTGGCCGGTGTCGTCGAGGTCCGCCTCGATGGCGTCGTCGGTCACCCTGATGGTGAACTTCCACTGCACCTCACCCTCGGGGCGCCCGTACTCGACGACGTTGTTGGCGATCTCGATGATGGCGGTCTCGAAGAGCATGACGTCCATCGGGTCCAGCCAGGGATGGTCGCTCGCTGCCTCACCGAGCAGCGCGTGGACGGCGTCGAGCTGGTCGGGGACGGCGAACCCCTCCAGCACGTACTCCCGGCCCTTACCAGTCATGGAGCGCCTCCTCCACGGTCTCGTACGGGGACAGGATCCTGTCGAGGTTGGTCAGCTTGAGCACCGCGCGCACCTGTTCGCCGGCGGCGGCGATGCGGAGGTCACCGCCTCGCTGCCGCGCCGACTTCAGGCCGCCGATCAACGCGCCCAGGCCAGACGAGTCGATGAAGTCGACGCCGTGCAGGTCGATGACCAGCCGGGCCTTCCCTGCGGCCACGAGGTCGTCGATGCGCGCCTTGAGCGGCGGCGCGGCGATCAGATTGAACTTGCCTTCGGGCGCCAGCACCACATGCGTGCCCTTGTCGACTTCCTCGTAGGTCATCGGTCTGCTCCTTGTCTGGGGGTCAGGTCATCGCCGCCACACGGTCGGTGGTGAGGGTCTGGGACGAGCCGCCCGTCCGCCTGAGCGCGAGGGCTGTCACGTCGTCGGTGGCGTCGTGGGTGATCGCGAAGGTGACGATGCGGTCGACGATCTCCCTGCAGCTCAGCGCGGGGTCGAGGAGCGCGTTCAGCCTCGCCTCGGCGGCGTCGAAGGAGTCGTCGAAGACGTCGAAGACACCGTCGGAGACGACGACCAGGAGTTCGTCCTCGGCCAGGACGTCGCCCGCCTTCTCCCAGCTGTCCTCGATGGGCATGCCGAGCGGCAGGTATTCCTGGTAGAGCCGTCGGTAGCCGCGCTGCGAGGCGACGACCGCGAGACCGTGGCCCGCGTCCACGTAGTCGAGGGCGCCGGTGACGGGGTCGAGGCGTCCCACCCACAGCGTGGAGAACCTGCCGTTGGCTTCGAGGTCGTGCCGCGTGGTGGTGGACGTCGACGACACCGCCCTGCCGACGTCGGTGTAGCGCGAGTGCCCCCGCAGGACCGCCCGCACCTCGGACGCGATCAGCGAGGCAGCGAGCCCCTTGCCCATCACGTCTCCGAGCACGACCTGCAGCCGCTTGCCACCGCCGTGCGGGTCCTCGACGACGAACCAGTCGAAGTAGTCGCCGCCGGCCTCACGGGCCGGCTGGACGCGGCCCGCCACCTCGACCCCCGGGATGTCGGGCGCGGACGTGGGCAGCATCAACTGCTGCACCTGCCCGGCGAGCTCCATCTCTTCCTGGACGGCGAGTTCGCGTTCCAGCAGGCCGCCGAGGTCGGCCAGCATCTCGCGCTGCTGCCTGCCGAGGGTGCGTGGTGAGAGGTCGAGGATGCACAGGGCCCCGACGTTCTGGCCGCTCTGGCCGCGCACGGGAACTCCTGCGTAGAAGCGCACCTTCAGCGGACCCACGACCTCGGGCGTCTCGGAGAAGCGCTCGTCCTGGCGGAGGTCGCGGACCTCGAGGATGTCGTCCTGCTGCACCGTGACCCGGCAGATGGAGTCCTCCACCGGCATCTTGCCCCGGGGGAACCCGACGGCGGCGACGGTGAATTGAGAGTCGTTTCCGATGAGGTTCAGCGCGGCGATCGGTGCCCCGAAGATCGCCTGGGCGAGCCTCACGACACGGTCGTAGCGCTCGACCTGCCCCCCGTGGGCGACGGCCTCCGCCTCTTGGCGTCCAATGCTCGGGGGCATCTCCATTGGGTCACCTCACACGGTCAGGCTGTCGAGAATCGGCTCGATCTCAAGAACCGAGCGCCTGGTCGCCGACCACCCCATCCCCAATGAGGTCTCGTGATTGGTGATGAGCACGACCACCGCTTCCTGGTGATTGGGCAGCACCATCATGAAGTGGATGGTGTGTCGTGTCGTCATCTGTATTTCGTCAACCAGGCGCTCGCTCGGACGCCCTCGCCGTGCCGAGATCAGGTCCTCGACATGGCGCACCGTCTGGCCCCTGAACATCTCCACCGCCGCCGCGGCGACGGCTTCGAGGTACTCGTGCGTGAAGTACGGGACATTGTGGGCGACACCGAGCAGGGCACCCGTACGGAGGTCGGCAACGCCGCATCCCAGCGCTCCGTCGACCTCGAGAAGAATCGACTCCATGACGTCGTCGAGCTTGCTCACCGTTTCACGGTAGCATCGCGAACCCGCCAAACGGGCTGTCTCGTCAGTATGACATATTCATCGCCGAACGAACTTCGGCGAGCGTGGCCTCCGCGATCTCGTTGGCCTTGGCATTGCCGTCACGCAAAACACCTAGTAGATACCCGGGATCGGCGGCGAGTTCGGCACGCTTGGCACGGATCGGGGCGAAGTAGGAATTCACTGCTTCTGTCAGTGCTTTCTTGAGTCCGCCGCCGCCGCCGTTGCCTATCTCGTCGGCGATCTCCTGTGGACGGCGGCCGGTGCACATCGCGGTCAGCAGCAGGAGATTGGCCACCTCGGGACGGTTCTCGGGGTCGTAGGTGATGAACCGCTCGGAGTCGGTGACCGCCTTCTTGATGAGCCTCGCCGTCGTGTCGGCGTCCATCCCCAACTCGATGGTGTTGCCCTTCGACTTGCTCATCTTCGTGCCGTCGAGCCCCAGGATGCTGGGCGCCGCCGACAGCAGGGCCTCGGCCTGCGGGAAGACGGGACGGGACGGGTCGACGCGTCCGTACCGCTCGTCGAAGCGACGCGCCACCACGCGGGTCTGTTCGAGGTGCGGCAGCTGGTCCTTCCCCACCGGGACGAGGTTGGCCTTGCAGAACAGGATGTCGGCGGCCTGGTGCACCGGGTAGGTGAGCAGCAGGCCCGACAGCGGACGGTCGCCGGTCGCCTCGAGCTCCGCCTTCACCGTGGGATTGCGGCGCAGTTCGGAATCGGTGACCAGCGAGAGGAACGGCAGCAGCAACTGGTTCAGCGCGGGCACCGCCGAGTGGGCGTAGATGATCGTCCTGGCGGGGTCGATGCCGATGGCGAGGTAGTCGGCCACCATGCCGAGAGCCCGCTCACGGATCGGCCCTGTGCCGTCCCTGTCGGTGATGACCTGGTAGTCGGCGATCAGGATCAGCGTCTCAACGCCCGCATCCTGCAGCCTGACGCGGTTCGCCAGCGAACCGAAGTAGTGCCCGAGGTGCAGGTTCCCCGTCGGACGGTCGCCCGTCATGATCCTGAACTTCGAGGGGTCGACCGCGATGGCTGCCTCGATATCGGCGCTGCGGGCAGCGGTACGGCGCAGCGAGGCGTCCGAGGTCGAACTCGCGAGTTCGTCTCCGGCGTCGAGGTTTTCGTCGGTCATCGGGATAGGTCTTTCGACGAGGCTGTGGGCTGGTGCTCGACGCTCCCGAGGCCGCGACGCGGCCCAGACGGGACTGCCGAGCCCTCGCACTTTATCAGCGACGCAGGCGGCGTTCGATCTCGGCGAGGACGGCCGGACGCGTCGTGTTGAGCCCGAGCGGATGGCCCGTCTTCCCGGTGCCGTGGTAGTCGGACGAGCCCGTCGCGAGGAGGCCGAGCCTGTCGGCGATGCGGCGCAACTCGCGCCTCGCGGCGGGGTCGTGGTCGTGGTGGTCGACCTCCACCCCGTCGAGCCCGTGCCGGCTCACGAGATCGGCCAGGCGCCTCTCCGACAGGGCCTGGCGGCTGCCCCGTCCCCAGGGGTGCGCCACCACAGCCACCCCTCCGGCGGCATGGACGAGGTCGACGGCCCTCGCGAGCGCGGGCGCGTAGCGCGGGACGAAGGCGGGGCCGTCGTCGGCGAGGTACTTGTCGAAGGCCTCGGCACGGTCGCCGACGTACCCGAGCGCGACCATCGCGTCCGCCACGTGGGGACGGCCTATCGAAGGGCTGCCGCCGCGGGTGCGTTCGAGGGTCTCCTCGTCGATCGGCATGCCCAGGTCGCGCAGCAGGTCCAGCATCGCCGGCACCCTGCCGCCCCTGCCGCGACGGACCTTCGCCAACTCGGCCTCCAGGGCAGCGTCGCCGGCCAGCTCGCCGTAGCCGAGCAGGTGGACGCTGACGCCGTCGAGCTGGGTCGAGATCTCGACCCCCGGCACCACCCTGACCCCCGCCGACACGCTCTCGGCCGCCGCCTCGCGCAGCCCGTCGAACGTGTCGTGGTCGCTGAGGGAGATCACGTCGAGCCCGGCGGTGGCCGCGGCCCGCACCAGGTGGGCGGGAGTCTCGGTGCCGTCGGAGACCGAACTATGGGTGTGCAGGTCGATCCGCATGGAGCCGAGCGTAACCCCTGCGAGCCTCGCTTTTCGGCCCCCGACAAGCACGGACTGGATTATCCTGAGGTCGGCCAAAGGAGAGGAACCATGAGCGGCACCGCAGAGATCCACGAAGCAACGTTGACCCCGGGAAAGGTCGAACTGCTGGCCGGATGGCTGGGCTCGCAGTCCTGGTTCGCCGGCGACGCGTCCGACCTGGAGAAGGTCGGCTCGTTCAGGTTCGTCGACCCCGATGGCGAGGTGGGCATCGAGACCCTGCTGATCCGTTCGGCCGGGGTGACCTACCAGGTGCCGTTGACCTACCGCGACGCCCCGCTGGCAGAGGCGGACGGCGCGCTGGTCGGCACTCTCGAGCACTCCGTGCTCGGCACGCGCTACGTCTACGACGCGGTGTCCGACCCGGTCTACGCGATCGAGGTCTTCAGGGTGATCCACGAGGGTGACACCGAGGCCGACCTGTCGCGCGGCGAGAAGACCGCGACGGTGCAGGGAAGCGGCATCACGCTGGTGTCGAACGCGGCCACCGAGGTCGTGCGCATCGTGCGCGTGCTGGACGGCAAGCACATCCCGCACAACATGCCCCTCGGCACGCTCGTCGGGACGTGGACCGAGGACGGCGCCGAGCGCTCGGAGATCCTCGCCATCCTGCGCTGACGCTCAGGGCAGCAGCCCTCGCACCAGCCCCAGGCCCACGCTCATGCGGGCCAGGTCGGGCTCGCCCTCGCACACCTCGCGGAGCGTCTCGGTACGACGCGCCGCCTGCGGGGTGGCGGCGAGCCACTCGTCCACCAGCGCCTCGCCCTGCGCGTCGGGACCGGCCTGTGCCAGCACCCCGGCGGTGAGTTCGTCGTGGACCGCCAGCAGGTCGTCGCGCAGCGCCGCCCGTGCCATCGCGTCCCACCGCACCTGCCTGGGGAGCACGTCGATCCGCTCGACCAGCCGGTCCAGCCCGAGCCTGTGGCCGAGGGCGAAGAAGACGTCGGTCACCAGGCCGGTGTCGAGCCCGAGCCGGCTGGCGATGGACGCGATGCCGAGCGCGTAGTGGGCCTGGGTGGCCGTCGCCATCTCGACGGCGAGTTCCTCGGGAGCGCCCCGCTCGACCCAGGACGCGTACAGCGCCTCGGCGGCCTGGCGTTGCGCGGGAGTGACCCGCCTGGCGAGGTCGGACCTGATCCGCGACACCGGCTCGGAGAACTCGTCGATCGTGGCCCTGACGTCCAGCGGCGCGCGCCGGTTGTGCAGCAGCCAGCGCGTCACGCGCTCGACCATCCGCTGCAGTTCGAGCCGCAACTCGGTCGACAGCTCGGCGTCGAGGTCGTTCATCCTGCCGAGCAGCACCTCCGACAGGCCGACGTTGTAGATGGCCCGCGCGGCGAGCTGGGCCCTGATGACGTCGGCGATGCCCGCACCGGTCTCGGTGGTGAGCCTGTGGAACGCCGTGGGACCCTGCGAGTTCACGAACCTGTTGACGGCAACGGTGGTGATGATCTCCCTCGCCAGCGCGTGTTCGTGCATGTGCTCGCCGAACCGCTCCCGCAACTGCCTGGGGAAGTAGGTCAGCAGCCTGTCGCCGAGGTAGGGGTCCTCGGGCAGGTCGGTCTCGAGCATCCACTCCTTGAGCGCGATCTTCGTGTACGACAGCAGCACCGCCAGTTCGGGCCTGGTGAGCGAGTTGCCGGCGGCGATCCGGCGCGCCATCTCGTCGGTGGAAGGCATCGACTCCAGGTCCCGGTCGAGGAAGCCCTGCGCCTCGAGAGTGCGCATCCAGTCCTCGTGCTGGCCCGCCAGTTCCGCCCCGCGCGCCATGCCGCAGGTGAGGGCGATGTTCTGGTCGACGTTGTGGCTGAGGACGAGCAGCGCCACGTCGTCGGTCATCGAGGCCAGCAGCGGCTCGCGCTCGTCGGACGACAGCCGTCCCGCCGCCAGTTCCCCGGCCAGCAGGATCTTGATGTTCACCTCGTGGTCGGAGGTGTCGACCCCTGCCGAGTTGTCGATGAAGTCGGTGTTCAGGCGTCCCCCGGCCGCCGCGTACTCGACGCGTCCGGGCTGCGTCCAGCCCAGGTTGCCGCCCTCGGCGGCGACCCTCGCACGTACCTGCCCGCCGTCCACCCTGATCGGGTCGTTCGCCTTGTCGCCGACGTCGGAGTTCACCTCGGTCGAAGCCTTGACGTAGGTGCCGATCCCGCCGTTGAACAGCAGGTCGACGGGCGCGAGCAGGATGGCCCGGATCAGCTCGTTCGGCGGCAACTGGGTCACCGACTCGGGCAGCCCGAGCGCCGCGCGCACCTGCTGGCTGACCGGGATGCGCTTCTGCGTCCTGGGGTAGACCCCGCCGCCGGCCGAGATCAGCGACGTGTCGTAGTCGGCCCAACTCGATCGCGGCAGTTCGAACAGCCGCCGCCGTTCGGCATGGCCGGTCGCGGCGTCGGGATCGGGGTCGAGGAAGATGTGGCGATGGTCGAAGGCGGCCACGAGCCTGATGTGTTCCGACAGCAGCATGCCGTTGCCGAAGACGTCGCCCGACATGTCGCCGATGCCCGCCACCGTGAAGTCGGTCGCCTGGCAGTCGAGGCCGAGTTCCCGGAAGTGCCGCTTGACCGACTCCCACGCCCCCCTGGCGGTGATGCCCATCTTCTTGTGGTCGTAGCCGCTGGAACCGCCGGACGCGAAAGCGTCCCCCAGCCAGAAGCCGCGCTCGATGGCGATGGCGTTGGCGAGGTCGGAGAAGGTGGCGGTGCCCTTGTCGGCGGCCACCACCAGGTACGAATCGTCGTCGTCGTAGCGCAGCACCCTGTCGGGCGGGGTCACGACGCCGCCCACCGCGTTGTCGGTGACGCTCAGCAGCGTGTCGACGAAGATCCTGTAGCAGGCCTCCCCCTCGGCCTGCCAGGCTGCCCTGTCGACGGCGGGGTCGGGCAGCCTGGACGGGACGAAGCCGCCCTTGGCGCCGACAGGCACTATCACGGTGTTCTTCACCGTCTGGGCCTTCACCAGGCCCAGCACCTCGGTGCGGAAGTCCTCGGAACGGTCCGACCAGCGCAGGCCGCCGCGCGCCACCTTGCCGAACCTGAGGTGGACGCCCTGGACGCGCGGTGAGTACACGAAGATCTCGAAGGCGGGACGGGGTTCGGGCAGCAGGGCGAGCTGCCGGGGAGCCAGCTTGAAGGCCAGCGCCTGCGCCTGGGTGAAGGCGTTCGTCCTCACCATCGCACGGATGACCGCCAGGAACATCCTGAGGATCCTGTCCTGGTCGAGGCTCGCCACCTCGTCGATGCCGGCTTCGAGATCGGTCTCGATGGCAGCCATCGCCTGCTCGCGGGACGCCTCGGGTCCCACGGCGTCGGGGTCGAACTTCGTCTGGAAGACCGTCACGAGCCCCGCCGCCAGCGCCGGGTTGGCGGTCAGGCAGGACGCGATGTAGGCCTGGCTGAAGCCGATGCCCGCCTGTTGCAGGTAGCGCGAGATGCCGCGCAGCCAGCTGACCTGCAGCCAGTCGAGGCCGGCGGCGAGGACGAGCCGGTTGAGGCCGTCGGCCTCGCACCTGCCCCGCCAGGACGCCTCGAAGGCCTCCACCAGCCTGTCCTCCCCCTTCCCGGTCGGCGGCTGGCAACCCGCCGGGAGCCGCAGGCCGAACTCGTAGACCCGCAGCCGGCGGCCGCGGAGGTTCCACTCATAGGGCCGCTCGTCCACCACGTCCAGGCCGAGCATGGTCAGGTGCGGCATGACGGCGGTGAGTTCCATCGGCTGCCAGGTGAAGACCTTCAGCCGCAGGTCGGCACGGTCCTCGCCCGCGGGGAGCCACAGGTCGAAGCGCAGGTCGTCCTCGCCGGAGAGCGAGTTGGCGAGTTCGAGGTCGACGACCGCCTGCTCGGGAGTCACAGCCTCCTCGTACGCCTCCGAGAACTCCACCCCGCGGGCCTCGCTCGGCCAGTCGGCGATGGCGGCGACGAACCTGTCTCCCCAGGTGAGGGTCGCGGCCTCGACGAGTTCGGTGATCGCGTCCCCGTCCGGCGCGTCGGCCACCGGCTGCGCGGGCAGCCGCACGACGAACGAGAGCCTGGTGAGCACTGACTCCGTCACCTGCGTGGTGTAGTCGAGCGACTCGCCGCCCAACTGGGTGAGCAGGATGTCGGTGATGCGTTGCCTGACGGCGGTGTTGTACCTGTCGCGGGGCAGGTAGACCTGCACGGTGACGAACCTGCCGAACCTGTCACGCCTGATGAAGGTCCGCACCACCCGGCGCTCCCGCAGCGCGGCGACGGCGGTCACCACGGGCGCCAGCTCGTCGACGCTGGCCTGGAACAGCTCGTCCCTGGGGTAGATGTTGATCGCCCGGCGGACGGCGTGCCCGCCGTAGGAGTTCGGTTCGAAGCCGCTGCGCGCCAGCAACTCGGCGGCCTTCGCCGCCAGCACCGGGATGTGGTTCACCGACTCGGCATAGGCCGACGCCGCCAGCAGGCCGAGGAACCTGCGTTCTCCCACCAGCCGGCCGTCGGCGTCGTAGGTCCTCACGCCGAGGTAGTCGAGATAGGCGTTGCGATGGACGCGCGAGCGCCGCGGGTCCTTCGTGAGCACCAGCAGCTCACGCTCGTCCCCGGCCGGGAGGGCGTGGAACGGGTCCGGGCCGGCGCCCCGCAGGATGCCGAGGCCCGTCCCCTCGACGGGTTCGTAGCGCGACCCGTCGAAGACGTACTCCCGGTAGCCGAGGAAGACGAAGTGGCCATCCGCCAGCCAGCGCAGCAACTGGATCGCGCTGTTGAGCCTGTGGGGGCTGCCCGGCTGGGGGGTGGTCTCCAGCAGGCGCAGCGTCGCGCGCGCGGCGGCCAGCATGGGCTTCCAGTCGTCGACAGCGGTCGCCACGTCGGCCAGCGCGGCGCGCAAGCCCTCCAGCAGGTCGTCGATGACCTCCGAGGCGGAGACGCCGAGCGGGGGGTAGACCTCCAGCGACACCCACGACTCGGCGGTCGTGGGGCCCTGGCCGGAATCCACCGCGAGTAGGCGGCCGTCCTCGTCGCGCGCGACCCGCAACTGCGGATGGAAGAGGCGCCGCAGGCTCCAGCCCTGCCGGGCGAGCTCCATGTTGAGGCTGTCGACCAGGAACGGCTTGTCGTCGGTCACCAGCTGGACGACCGTCGAACCGCGGGCGTCCCAGCTCTCGCCGTCCTGCTGCAGCACGGTCAGCAGGTGCTCGCCCTGACGCCTCACGATGCCGAGCTTGAGGTGCGCCTCCAGCACCGTCGCCAGCCACCGCGGGGCCACCCCTGCGAGCTCGTCGTCGGGAACGTGCCCGAGGTAGCTCACCAGCCAGGAGTCGACCAGGGCCGGCTCCGGTCCTCCGTCCGCCGCCATCGGAGCCCGCAGGTACTGCACGAGCCGGGAGTACCACTCGGCAGTCGAGGCTGCCCCGACCTCACTGATCACCATCGAAGTCCTCGCTGACTAGGCGCCAGAGGCGCCGTCACGGCGCCAACCCATCTCACACTACTCAGCCGGCAACCGATCAACGAATGACGCGGCGATCGGTCACAATGTCTGCCATGGAGATCAGCGCCACCCACCAGTTCCCGCAGCAGGTCGACGCAGCCTTCGCGATGCTCACGGACCCGGAGTTCCTCGACGCCGTCTGTGCTGCCAGCGATCCGATCGAGTACTGGGTCTTTGCCGAGGGCTTGCACACCGGGGCGCGGAGGGTGATGCGCAACCACGCTTCCATCGAGAAGTTCACCGGTCCCACGATCACCGTCACCGACGAGATCGACTGGGACGCCCAGCCCGCGGGAGACAGCCGGACCGGCACGGCCCGCGTGAGGGTGGACGGCATGCCGGTGGCGCTGCACGGACGGGTGCGGCTCGCGCCGAGCGGCACCGGTTCGGCCCTGACCTACGAGGGCAACCTCAAGGTGTCGATCCCGCTGGTGGGCCCGAGCCTGGAACGCCAGGCGGCGCCGGTGCTCCTCGAAGCTCTCGAGGTGCAGGCGCGGGTCGCCCAGACCTGGGGCTGACAGGGCGACGCACGACACCCGCCGGGCCGCCCCGGGCCCGGCACGCCGGCCGCCGCGGGAGGAGGCTCAGTCCTCCGGCAGCATGTGCGGGTAGGACGTCCCGACGGGAGGCAGCAGGGTCTCCTTGATCGAGCGCGGGCTCACCCAGCGCATCAGGTTCCACAGCGAGCCGGCCTTGTCGTTGGTGCCCGACGCCCTCGCGCCGCCGAAGGGCTGCTGGCCGACGACCGCACCGGTGGGCTTGTCGTTGATGTAGAAGTTGCCGGCGGCGTGCCGCAGCCTGTCCTGGGCGAGCCTGATGGCGGCCCTGTCGGTCGCCAGGATGGACCCTGTGAGCGCGTAGGCCGAGGTCTCGTCCACGAGGTCGAGGGTCTCGGCGTACTGGTCGTCGGGGTAGATGAACAGCGACAGGATCGGCCCGAAGTACTCGGTGGTGAAGATCTCGTGGTGCGGGTTCGTCGACGTGATCAGCGTCGGACGGATGTACCAGCCCTCGGACCTGTCGTAGGTGCCGCCTGCCACGATGTCGGTCTCGGCGGACGCCTTCGCGCGGTCGATGGCCCCCGACAGCTTGGTGAAGGCGCGCTCGTCGATGACCGCCGAGGTGAAGTTCGAGAAGTCGCGGACGTCGCCGACGGCGAGCGCCTCGGTCTGGGCGATCAGGTCCTCGCGGATGCGCTCCCACAGCGACGCCGGCAGGTAGGCGCGCGACGCCGCCGAGCACTTCTGGCCCGAGTACTCGAAGGCTCCCCTGATGAGCGCGGTCACGACGACGTCCGGGTCGGCGCTGGGATGCACGACGACGAAGTCCTTGCCGCCGGTCTCGCCCACGATCCTGGGGTACGATCTGTAGCGCGCGATGTTGCTCCCGATCTCTCCCCACAGCCCCTGGAAGACGCGGGTGGAGCCCGTGAAGTGGATGCCCGCGAGGTCGGGATGGGCGAGCGCCACCGAGGACACCTCGGAGCCGTGGCCCGGGAGCATGTTGATGACGCCGTCCGGGAGCCCGGCCTCGGCCAGCACGGCCGCCACGACGGCCGCCGCGCGCTGCTGGGTGAGCGCGGGCTTCCAGATCACCGTGTTGCCCATGATGGCGGGGCTGGTGGGCAGGTTGCCGGCGATGGCGGTGAAGTTGAACGGCGTGATCGCGTACACGAAGCCTTCGAGCGGGCGGTAGTCGAGCCGGTTCCACACCTGCGGGGAGTTCTTCGGCTGGTTGGCGTACAGCTCCCTGGCGAAGGCGACGTTGAAGCGGAGGAAGTCGATCAGCTCGCAGGCGGAGTCGATCTCGGCCTGTTGCACAGTCTTGCCCTGGCCCAGCATGGTCGCGGCGTTGGCGAGCGCGCGGTACGGGCCGGCGAGCAGTTCGGCGGCACGCAGGAAGATCGCGGCGCGGTCGTCGAAGGACATGGCCGCCCAGTCGTGCCTCGCCCGCAGCGCGGCGGCGATCGCCGCGTCGGTGTCGGCCGCCGAAGCCTGCCTGACCGTCCCGAGCAGCACCGAGGTGTCGGACGGCATCCTCACCTCGAGGGTGTGGTCGCCGGTGCCCGGACGGAACTCGCCGCCGATCCAGGCGTCGAGCTCCTCGGTGGTGGACGCGACCTCGTCCAGGACGGCGGCTATCTCCTTCCGCTCGGCGCTGCCGGGGGCGTAGCCCTTGACAGGTTCGTTGGCAGGCAGGGGTACAGAGGTGATCGCGTCCATGGACGCGAATCTACCCGAACCGCCTCCCCGGCCCCGCCTCGAAAGCCTTTCCGAACGTGCGGCAGGCTGTCAGCTCGCCGCCGCCTCCCGGCGCTTCTTCGCCGCCTCCACGGAGGCGCGCAGCGCGGCCACCAGGTCGACCACCTCGGCGGGCTTCTGCGTCGTCTCCTCGGTAGGCGGTTCGACGCCTTCGAGCTTGGCCTCGACCACCTTCTCCAGCTCTTCGCGGTAGGTGTCGGTGAAGGCGGTCGGATCGAAGTCGGCGCTCAGCTGTTCGATGAACATCTTCGCCATCGACACCTCGGCGTCGCTCACCTTCACGTCCCCTTCGGGAGCGGCGAAGCTGGTGTCGCGCACCTCGTCGGGCCACAGCATCGTGTGCAGGATGAGCACGTCGTCGACCGGACGGATGAGGGCCAGCGACTCCCTCGCCCGCAGCGCGAGCCTGACCACCGCCGCCTTGCCGGAATCGGCGAGCGACTGGCGCAGCAGGATGTAGGGCTTGGTGCCGGTCTTCTCGGCCTCCAGGACGTAGGTCTTCTCGAAGTACGTCGGGTCGATCTGCGACACCTCGACGAACTGGACGACGTCGACCGTCTTGCCCTCGGCGGAGGGCAGGCTGGCGAAGTCCTCGTCGGTCAGGATGGCCATCCTGCCGTCGGCGGTCTCGTAGCCCTTGGCGATCTCCGCGAACGGGATCTCCTTGCCGCAGACCTCACAGACGCGCTTGTAGCGGATCCTGCCGCCGTCCTCGGGGTGGACCTGGCGGAAGCTGATGTCCTTGGTCTCGGTCGCGCCGTAGACGCGGACGGGGATCGTCACCAGTCCGAACGACACCGCGCCTTTCCAGATCGAACGTGGCATCTCTCCTCCTCGGGAGCGCAACTCCTGCATCATAAGCCCCAGCTACAACAGCCTCACAGGGCGGGGGCGGTGCCGTCGATGGCATCTCTTACCCAAGACTCCGGCTTCCCAACCCGCCGCAGCGGCCTCACGAAGCCGACCAGCACCGCCACGACGACGATCCCGACGGCGAACGCCCACAGCGCGCTGTCGATGCCGAGCGCCTGCAACAGGCCGCTCCCGAGCAGCGGTGCGAGCGGCATGGCGAGGATGCCCGACAACTGCAGGACCGAGTTGGTCCGCCCCTGCAGTTCCTGGGGAGTGATGGCCGCGACGTAGCCGCCGAGGCCGGCGTTGATCGCGGGAATCGGCAGTGCCGCGAGCCCGATGCCCGCCAGGTAGCCGGGGTAGTTCCCGAGCGCCGCCATGCCGATGCAGCACAGCGCGACCCAGCCCAGCCCGCCGACGACCAGCAACCCGAGCCGCACCCTCGCGACGACCGGCGCGGCGATGACCGAGCCGAGCAGCAGCGCCAGGCCGCACACGAGGTCGAAGGCGCCGATCTGCAGCGGCGGCGTGCCCGTCCTGACGAGTTCGAGGTTGATCGCCATGAGCGCGCCCGTGAGGGCGAGGTTGAAGAGGACGAAGAGCCCGATCGCGACCCTGAAGAGCACCACCGACCAGACGAACCTGAAGCCTTCCCGCAACTGGGTGAGCGGGTGGGTGGCCTTCGCGGCGGTGAGGTCCGGGTTCAGCGGCGCCCTGACGAACCAGGTGAAGGCGACGACGGCGAGGTGGCCGATGGCGGTGGCGATGAGGGGGAACGCGTGCGACAGCCCGTAGAGGAACCCTCCCACGGGCCCCGACACCACCGTCGCCGCCGCCTGCCGTCCCTGCACCACGGCGAGCGCGGTGCCCAGTTGCGGGGGCGGGACCACCGCCCGGATCGCGCCGGACTCGGCAGGGCCGGCGAAGGTCGCCGCGGCCTGCGAGCCCAGCAGCACCGCGGCCAGGTGCCAGGCCGACGCCAGCCCCGTCAGCCAGGCGGCTATCAGCGACGTCCACAACACCGCGCCCACGAGGCCGGCGACGAGGATCACCTTCCGCCTGTCGAACCTGTCGGCCACCACTCCTGCCGGCAGCGTCGCCACCAGCGCGCCGACCTCGCCGACCGCCGTGATGACGCCCGCCTGGACCACCGAGCCGGTCAGCGCGAACGCGAGCAGGGGCACGGCGAACCCTCCGACGCCGGCGCCGATGATGTGGACCGTCTTGCCGGTCTGCAACAGCATGTAGGGACGGTTGCGGCGCAGCGGAACGTCGACGGCGGCGGGTGCGGGTGCTGACGTGAGGTCGGTCATGGCGTCACAGTAAATCCCGCAAGACTCGTTGCGCAACTACTCTTGCGCAATCTGTCTTGCTAGAGTTCTCGCATGACAGCGGGCGACCACGAACCTCGCAACATCTTCCTCGCGCGCGAGCCCGACCAGCTCAAGGCGCTCGCGCACCCCATGCGGCAGCGGCTCCTGTTCGAACTGCTGGCGCGCGAGCACGCGCGGGCCGCCGACCTCGCCCACGCGACCGGCGAACCGGCGAACTCCGTCAGCTTCCACCTGCGCACCCTGGCCAAGGCCGGGCTCATCGTGGAGGCCCCCGAACTCGCCAGGGACAAGCGGGACAGGGTGTGGCGATCGGTCGCCGACGACTTCACCGTCGACCCGCACACGGCGGGCTTCGACGAGCACGTCGCCACCCTGCTCGACGTCGTGCGGGAGAACGTCGCCTACGCCCGCGAACACGACTACGTCCACGCCCCCGAGGGTGACGACGGCCCCGTCAGGACGATCCTCGGCGGCGGCATCGTGCTCACGCGCGACCAGGCGATGAGGTTCGCCACCGAGGCGCACGCCCTCTACGAGCGGTTCAGCGATGAGGCGGTCGCCGACATCCGCAGCCACCCGGGCCCCGGCGACAGGGCGGTCTACAGGATCGTGTTCGCCATCGGGCCGTCGGGCGAAGCCGAGTAGCCGCCGCTCAGGCCAGCGACGTCCACTCCCCCGGCCCGTACCAGAGCAGGTCGGTGTCGGCGAGCAGCGAGGTCACCTCGGGAGCCTCCCACGCCTCGGCGAGGCTGAGGCCCGCCACGGCGGCGGCAGCCCGCGCCGCGGGGGTGGGGTCGACGTCCTCGCCGAACAGCGAGGTGACAGCCGAGAACTGCAGGTCGGTGACCACGACGCCGCCGAAGTCGTCAGCGGTCTGACGGACGTCCGCCTCCGCCACCGCGACGATCCTGACTCCCTCGGCCACCAGGCCCGCGACCGACGCCACGCACAGCGCGGCGTACTCGGCGTCCTCGGGGTCGTCGAGGTCGAAAGCTTCAGTGAGGGCCGGGGTCACGGCGAAGGCGCCGTGCGGGCCGTCCAGACTGCCCGACTCGGCCCACTGCCTGAGTTCGTCGGCCGACACCGGGACGAAGACCAGCGCCACGTCATTCACCCGCCCGCAGCGCGCCGAGTTCGTTGCTGACGTCCCTGGCGAAGTGGCGCACCTCGCGGACGGCGGTGATCCCGATGGTCACCCGGCTCCGGTAGCTGTTGATCGAGATGCTGCACTCCTGCTGGTCTGTGGTCCCCACGAGGCTGTAGACGCCGTTGACCCTGACCCGCCCCAGGTAGCGGTACTCCCCCGGCCCCGGCGTGTTGGAGACGAAGACCGTGTGGGGACGGCCTGCGGCGACAGTCGACGCGGCGAGGCTCTGCAACGTGGGCAGCGCGAACCCCGCGAGGTCACGCAGGTCGCCCGCCGGCACCGACCTGCCGCTGTCGAGCCTCGCCCTGGTCAGCGTCGCGATGGCCTGCAGCCTCGCCCTGGGGCCCGGCTCGGAGATCGGCAACGCCACCCACTGCGGAGCGATCCGCGCGCCGATGGCGCTGCCGAGCACGTCGGGCTCCTCGACGGCCAGGGGCACGAGCGCCACCTGGTCCTCCGGGGCGCGTCCGTGGTCGACCAGCCAGCCGCGGACGCCCGCCGTCACGAGCGTGAGCAGCACGTCGTGGGTGGTGCAGCCGACCTGCTGCCTGACCCGCCGCAGCGTGGCGAGGTCGACCTCGACTCCGGCGACGTGGTGCTGGCGGGAGGTCGCCGCCGCGCCCCGCACTGCGTTCTCGAACAGCCCCGTGAGGCCGGCCCCCGCCTCGCGCAACGCGCGCAGCGGGTTCTCCAGCTTGCCGACCACGTCGGTCAGGCCGGGCGCCGCCGTCTCGCTGGGCTGCCACTGCGTCGCCGGCGGGTCGATCCCGCCGGGGCGCTCGTCGAACAGCTCCTGCATGAGGTGCACGTTGTCGTAACC
>JAEWIK010000054.1 GCA_023387135.1 Actinomycetes bacterium
CTGCTCGAGGAACCGCTGGCCGGGGTGCTCGTCGGCCTCGGGCTGCCTCGGGCGGCGTCCGGGCCGCTGGCCATCGTGCTCATCACGATCGCCATCTCGTACTTCTCGATCGTCATCGGCGAGCTGACCGCCAAGCGGCTCGCCATGCAGCGGGCCGAGGCCTTCGCCATGACCTTGGGGCCGCTGGTCAGTGCGATCGCCGTGGTGGCGAAGCCTGTCATCTGGTTCCTCGGGGCCTCCACCAACGCCCTCGTGCGGGTGCTCGGCGGTGACCCGCGGGCGTCACGTGAGGAGGTCACCGACGAGGAGTTGCGGACGATGGTCGGCTCCTCCACCACGCTCGGCGACGAGGAGCGACAGATCGTCGACGAGGTGTTCGCGGCGGGGGAGACCAGCCTCCGCGAGGCGATGATCCCGCGCACCGAGGTCGACTTCCTGGACGGCGACCTGCCGACCTACAAGGCGATGCGTGAGGTGGAGGCCGGGGCTCACAGCCGTTACCCGGTCGTCGGGGAGAACTCCGACGACGTGCTGGGGTTCGTCCACATCCGCGACCTCGTCGGGCTCGACGCCACGGCGAGGCAGGCGCCCATCAGCAGGCTCGTCCGTCCGGTGATCGACCTGCCCCAGAGCATGCGCATCCTGCGCGCCCTCACCGAGATGCGGCAGTCGAAGTCGCACCTCGCCATCGTGCGGGACGAGTACGGCGGCACGGCGGGCATCGTCACCATCGAGGACCTCATCGAGGAGTTGATCGGCGACATCACCGACGAGTTCGACGCCGAGGCCATCCCGAGCCTCTCCCACACCGACTCCTCTGTCGACATCGACGGCCTCACGACGCTGGGCGACTTCGCCGACGAGTTCGGCTACGAGCTGCCCGAGGGGCCTTACGACACAGTCGCGGGGTTCGTCATGGCCCAACTCGGCTCGTTGCCCCAGCTCGACGACGCGTGCGACCTCGTGCTGCAGGCCAGCGACGAGCGTCCCGCCCCGCCCATGCGGTTCGAGCTGAGGGTGACGGAACTCGACGGACGTCGCGCCGCCCGCGTCCGGCTCACCAGGCTGGGCGCCGCCGAGTAACGGTGTCCGGCGCGCCTGCTCGGACGCTGCTCCGTCATCCTTGACCGCGCTGCGATTACTCTGCTCCCGTGTCACAAGCTCAGGCGGACCCCGACGGTTCCGCGCTCCTGACGTCGCCCGAGGCCGGGTCGCTGCTCGCCGCCGCCGTCGAGCACGCCGGGGGTGTGCTCGTGAGCTGGTCGCTGGACCACGTCGACGCCAACCCGCCGCACTCGACGACCGCCACGTACTCGGCGGTGGTGGACTGGCCCTACGGCAGGCGCGAGGAACTGCTCGGGGTGAGCGCGAGGGCGTCCGGGCCCGCGGCGACGGACGCCGCCGCGGAGATCTTCGCCGACGGCGAGCGCGAGGTGGCGGTGTGGCTCTACCCGCAGGACCCCGACCTGCCGGGGCTGCCGCGGGCCGCGTACGCCGAGTCGATGGCGGAGGTGTGCAACTCCCACCACGTGTTCTCCCAGCCTGTGACGCCCGCGACGATCGGCCTGCAGATGGTCGGGTACCGGCCGCGCCGGCGCGCCGTTGTGAAGGTGACCGCCGACACCGGTGAGGCGGTGTACGTCAAGGTGCTGCGCGCGCGGCTCTTCCCCGACGTCGTGCACAGGCACCAGTTGCTGGCCGATGCCGGCGTGCCCGTCGCACCCATCGCCGCCACGACCGACGACAACCTGTTGATCCTGCGCGAACTGCCTGGCACGCCGCTGGCCAGGGCCGTGTTCGATCCCGCGGAGCCGTGCAGCGCCGAGGACCTCATCGGCCTGCTCGACTCGCTGCCGTCGAGCGTGGCGCGGCTGGAGCGCAGGCCGCCGTGGAGCGACGCCGTCCAGCACTACGCGACGGTGGTCGCGCGGGCCATGCCCTCGCTGGAGCAGCGGCTGGCCGGCCTGGTGGACGTCATCCAGCAGGGGGTCGCGGCGCTGCCGCCCGGGCATGAGCCCACGCACGGGGATTTCCACGAGGGCCAGGTGCACGTGGCGGGAGGCAGGATCTGCGGCCTGCTCGACATCGACACCCTCGGGCCGGGGCACAGGGTCGACGACCTGGCGTGCCTCGTGGCGCACCTGTCGACCATCCAGCGCATGAACGCTGCCCAGCAGGCCCGCGTCCACCACCTCATCCGGACCTGGGTGCCGGTCTTCGACACCCGCGTCGACCCGACCCAGCTCAGGCTGCGGTCGGCGGCGGTCATCATCTCGCTCGCGACGGGCCCGTTCCGCGGCCAGGAACCCGACTGGGAGCGGGAGACCTCGCTCATGATCGGCTCGGCCGAGGCCCTCGTGAGGCAGGTCACGTAGCCGGATTCCTGCCCCTTGGGCCCGCGACTTGGGAAGACTCTCGCCGGGAGCGGCCGGAGAATCCCACCATGCGAGCCGAGAAATCTCACCGCGACGCGGGATTGGTCTGACCAATAACGAGCGAGGGTGGCAGGGAATAGGGTGGGAGCATGACCGACACGCCACTTCAGCTTGCCGGAGATTTCGCCACCCCCACCCGCGAGGAGTGGGAGTCCGAGGTTCTCAAGGTCCTCAACCGGCGGCGTCCCGAAGGCAAGGAACTCTCCATCGAGCAGGCCATGGCACGGCTGCGGACCGTCACCGCCGACGGCCTCACCATCGAGCCGCTCTACACCGAATCTGATGTGCCGCTCGGCCATCCCGGTGTCACTCCCTTCACCCGCGGAACGACAGTCCGTACCGGCGTCGCCACCGCGTGGGACATCCGGCAACTCCACGAAGACCCCGACGTGGCGTTCACCAACGCCCAGGCGCTGGCCGACCTCGAGCGCGGCGGCAGTTCGCTGTGGCTCCGCGTCGGCAGTGACGCCATCGCGGCGGACGACGTCGCCGGCGTGCTCGCCGGCGTGCGGCCCGAGCTGGTCGCGCTCGTCGTGTCCAGCAACGAGGACCAGATCGCTGCGGCGAAGGCGCTGAGCGCGGTCTGGAAGTCGGCAGGCACCAACGGCCACTCGCGCGGCAACCTCGGCCTCGATGCGCTGGCCAAGGCGGCGGTCACGGGTGAGGCTCCCGACCTCTCGGCGCAGGCCGAGTGGGTCCACGCCGCCCTCGCCGAGCTGCCGGGCGTCCGCGCCCTCACCGTCGACGTGCTGCCGTACGACAACGCCGGTGCAGGCGACGTCGACCAGCTCGCCTTCGCCATCGCCACCGGCGTCGCCTACCTGCGTGACCTCGAAGCCGCCGGGATCTCCCCGGCCGACGCCTTCGGGCAGATCGAGTTCAGGGTCAGCGCGAACGCCGACGAGTTCACCACCATCGCCCGCCTGCGCGCGCTGCGCCGGCTGTGGGCGAGGGTGGGCGAGGTCAGCGGGGTGCCCGCCAACCAGCGCGGTGCCATCCAGCACGCGGTGACGTCCTGGCGGATGATCACCCGCGACGACCCGTACGTGAACCTGCTGCGCACCACGATCGCCTCCTTCGCGGCTGCGCTCGGCGGCGCGGAGTCCGTCACGACGCTGCCGTTCGACACCGCTCAGGGCCTCCCCACCGAGTTCAGCCGCAGGATGGCGCGCAACATCCAGGTGATCGCCGCCGAGGAGGCCAACATCGGACGGGTCAACGACCCGGCGGGTGGCTCCTGGTTCGTCGAGAGCATGACCGCCCAGCTCGCCCAGAAGGCATGGGACGGTTTCACAGCGATCGAGGCTGCAGGCGGCATGGTGGAGGCACTGACCGGCGGCCTCGTCGCCGACCGCATCTCCGGCACCGTCAACGAGCGCCTCAAGCGGCTCTCGACCCGCAAGCTGCCGCTCACGGGCGTCAGCATGTTCCCGCTGACGCAGGAGACGCCGCTCGACGTCAGGCAGCGGCCGGAGGCCCCGCAGCACGCAGGGCTCACCCCGACCCGCGACTCCGAGCTGTTCGAGGCGCTGCGCGACCGCGCGGCCGCGGGCGCCAAGCCCGAGGTCTTCCTCGCCTGCCTCGGCGAACGCCGCGACTTCGGCGGACGCGAGACCTTCACGAAGAACCTGCTGGCCGTCGGCGGCATCGCCACCCCGTCCACCGAGGGGGGCAGCCCCACCGAGATCGCCGCGGCGGCGGTGACGGCCCAGGCGAAGTTCGTGATCCTGTGCTCGTCGGCCAAGGTCTACGCCGCGCAGGCGATGGACGTCGCCAGGGCACTCAAGGCGGTCGGCGTGGAGACCGTCTACATCGCAGGTCGCAAGACAGAGACCGGCGCCGAGGACGTCGACACCGCCATCGACGGTGAGGTCTTCGACGGAATGGACGTGGTCGCCTTCCTCACCTCGGCCATGGATCGGATTGGAGTCGCGAAGTGAGCAGCATCCCGAGTTTCGACGGCATCGCCCTCGGCGATGCGGTTCCGCCGGAGGATTCCGGCGCGCAGTTCAAGGCGCTGCTCGACGCGTCCCCGTTGCACCCCGATGGCTGGCTGACGCCGGAGCACATCGTGGTTCCGGCGGTCTACGACGAGTCGGCGTACGAGGGGCTGGACTTCCTGGGCACCTACCCGGGCATCCCGCCGTTCATGCGCGGCCCGTACGCCACCATGTACGTCAACCAGCCGTGGACGATCAGGCAGTACGCGGGCTTCTCGACCGCCGAGGAGTCGAACGCCTTCTACCGCCGCAACCTCGCGGCCGGCCAGAAGGGCCTCTCCATCGCCTTCGACCTCGCCACCCACCGCGGCTACGACTCCGACCACCCCCGGGTGACCGGCGACGTCGGCATGGCCGGCGTGGCGATCGACTCGATCCTCGACATGCGGCAGTTGTTCGCGGGCATCCCGCTGGACCAGATGAGCGTGTCGATGACCATGAACGGCGCCGTGCTGCCGGTCCTCGCCCTCTACGTGGTGGCGGCCGAGGAACAGGGAGTCAAGCCCGAGCTGCTGACGGGGACCATCCAGAACGACATCCTCAAGGAGTTCATGGTCCGCAACACCTACATCTACCCGCCGTCTCCCTCGATGCGGATCATCTCCGACATCTTCGCGTTCACCAGCGCGAACATGCCGAAGTTCAACTCGATCTCGATCTCCGGCTACCACATGCAGGAGGCCGGGGCGACTGTCGACATCGAGATGGCGTACACCCTCGCCGACGGCGTGGAGTACATCAGGGCAGGCGAGTCGGTGGGCCTGAAGGTCGACCAGTTCGCACCCCGGCTGAGCTTCTTCTGGGCGGTCGGCATGAACTTCTTCATGGAGGTCGCCAAGTACCGCGCCGCCCGCCTGCTGTGGGCGCGTCTCGTCCGCCAGTTCGAGCCGAAGAACCCGAAGTCGATGAGCCTGCGGACGCACTCGCAGACCTCCGGCTGGTCGCTGACGGCACAGGACGTCTACAACAACGTCGCGCGCACCTGCATCGAGGCGATGGCCGCCACCCAGGGCCACACCCAGTCGCTGCACACCAACGCGCTCGACGAGGCGATCGCGCTCCCGACCGACTTCTCGGCCCGGATCGCCCGCAACACCCAGCTCTTCATCCAGCAGGAGTCGGGCACCACGCGGACAGTCGACCCGTGGGCGGGTTCCGCCTACGTCGAGCGGCTCACCTACGAGCTCGCGCGTCGTGGCTGGGACCTCATCCAGGAGGTCGAGCTCGCCGGCGGCATGGCCAAGGCGATCGAGGCAGGCATCCCCAAGATGCGCATCGAGGAGGCAGCGGCCCGCACCCAGGCTCGCATCGACTCCGGCCGCCAGCCGCTGATCGGCGTGAACAAGTACACGATCGACAACGACGTGCTGCCCGAGGTGCTGAAGGTCGACAACACGAAGGTGCGGGGCGAGCAGATCGCCAAGCTGCAGCAGCTCCGTGCCGAACGTGACCAGGCCGCCACCCACGCCGCCCTCGAGAAGCTGACCTGGGCTGCCGGCAACCCCGACCCGACCGATCCGGAGCGCAACCTGCTGAAGCTCAGCATCGACGCGGCCCGCGCCAAGGCGACAGTCGGCGAGATCTCCGACGCCCTCGAGAAGGTCTTCGGCAGGTACACCGCCAACATCCGTACGATTTCGGGCGTGTACAACTCCGAATCCGGCAGCACCGACTCGGTGGCCAAGGCTCGCAAGCTGGTCGAGGACTTCGAGGCAGCAGAGGGACGCCGTCCGCGCATCCTGGTCGCCAAGATGGGCCAGGACGGACACGACCGCGGCCAGAAGGTCATCTCGACAGCGTTCGCCGACCTCGGCTTCACCGTCGACGTGGGCCCGCTGTTCCAGACGCCGGAGGAGACCGCCCGTCAGGCAGTCGAGTCCGACGTCCACGTGGTGGGGGTCTCCTCGCTGGCGGCGGGCCACCTGACCCTGGTGCCCGCGCTGCGCGAGGAACTCGACAGGCTCGGCCGTCCGGACATGATGATCGTGGTCGGTGGCGTCATCCCGCCGCAGGACTTCGATGAGCTGTACGCGGCGGGCGCCGACGCCATCTACCCTCCGGGAACTGTCATCCCGGAGTCGGCGATCGAGTTGCTGACCAAGCTGCGCGCCCGTCTCGACGGCGCTGCCTGAGCCGGCTAGGAGGACCGTGGACGAGGGCAAGGCGCCGCTGTACCTACGACCGGACGCGACGCCGGGCCGCCAGTACGGCGACGCGCCTGCCCCCGCCAGGCCGGCGCGCAAGGTGCCGCCTTTCGACCCCGAACAGCTTGCCGAGCAGGTGCTGGCGGGGAACCGGGGCGGCATCGCGCGCGCCATCACGCTGGTGGAGTCGCGCAAGCCGCAGCATCACGCGATAGCCGCCGACCTGCTGCGCATCCTGCGTCCCGCCACGGGCAAGGCCGTGCGGGTCGGCATCTCCGGCGTGCCCGGGGCCGGCAAGTCGACCTTCATCGACGCGCTCGGGCGCCAGCTGATCGACCAGGGCCACAGGATCGCGGTGCTGGCCGTCGACCCGACCTCGGCGAAGACCGGCGGGTCGATCCTCGGTGACAGGACACGGATGGGCGAGCTCGCCCAGAGCGAGCACGCCTTCATCCGCCCGTCACCGGCCGGGGGACACCTGGGAGGCGTGGCACGGACGACGCGCGAGTCGATGCTCGTGCTGGAGGCCGCAGGCTACGACGTCGTCCTCGTCGAGACCGTCGGCGTGGGGCAGTCGGAGGTCGCCGTGGCCGGCATGGTCGACACCTTCCTGCTGATCACGCTCGCCAGGGCGGGCGACCAATTGCAGGGGATCAAGCGCGGCATCCTCGAGATGGCCGACGTCATCACCGTCAACAAGGCCGACGGCGACCACGAGGGCGAGGCCAGGGTGGCTGCCCGCGAGCTGGCGATCGCCATGAAGCTCATCTCGTCGGACCCGCACGCCCCGCGTCCGCCCGTGCTCACCTCCAGTTCGCTGACGGGCAAGGGGCTGGACGAGGTGTGGCAGGCCATCCTCGACCACCGCGAGTCGCTGGAGGCCAGCGGCGCCCTGGAGGCGCGGCGCGCCAACCAGCAGCGGGAGTGGTTGTGGGCGCTGGTCCGCGGCGACCTCGAGGACGCCCTGCGCACGTCGGCCGCCGTCCAGCAGATCCGGCAGCACCTGGAGGACGAGGTGGGCTCCGGTGACCTCTCGGCGCTGGAGGCGTCCCAGCAGATCCTCGAAGCGTTCTACGCCGAGCTGGCGGCCCGGCGCTAGCGGCGCCCGCCTCGGCTGGTACCGGCCGGGTTCCAGGACTAGACCACGACGAGCTCGAACGACTCCGACTGCTCGCGCAGGACTTCTGCATAGTGAGCGCGCTGCTCGGCGGTCGGCTCCAGCAAGGGGACGGGGGACTGCCTGACCCCGTGGTGGCGATACCCGATCACCTTGATGCGCATCGCCGGGTCGCGTTCGGCAAGCCACCGTCCTGTCCGTGCCAGCAGGTCGTCGGAGTCGTTCAGCCCCGCGAGCATGAGCAGCCGGACCTCGTACAGCTTGCCCCGCTGGGCCAGCGTGCTGATGGACGCGAGCACCTTGGCGTTGTCCTCGCCGGCGATCCGCCGGTGCAGGTCGTTGTCGAGGCACTTCAGGTCGACCATGGCCGCGTCCATCACCTGGCACATGAGGTCCCAGTGGGGCCCGTTGACGTGGCCGTTGGTGTCGACGAAGCAGGTCAGCCGGCGCAGGTCGGGATCGGCTCGCACGGCGAGGAACAGTTCGCGGAGGAAGATCACCTGCCGCATGGCCTCACCGCCGGTGACGGTGATCCCGGACAGGAACGGGGCCGCCGGACGGAGCCGCTCCAGCACGTCCGCGACGCTCAGCCTGCGTGCCTTGGGGGTGGAGTCGTAACGGCAGGCGGCGATGCAGCGGTCGGTGCCCTGGCAGGCTGACTCGCCCCAGGTGACGTGGCCGTCGGCGGCCACGCTCAACGCCCCCGACGGGCAGCCTTCGACACACTCCCTGCAGTCGTTGCACGGGTTGATGGTGTACGGGTTGTGGCAGGCGAGGCAGTCGAAGCTGCAGCCCTGCAGGAAGATGACGAACCTGTTCCCGGGACCGTCCACCGCCGAGAACTCGATGATGTCGGTGACCAGTCCCGGCCGCGTGGGGACGGGTGCCGGCCTGGTCCCGGTGAGGGTGTCAGTCACGGGAGTCGGCCGTGCCCTGGTCGACGAGCCCCGGCGCACGTCCGCCCACCGCGTGCGGGCTCAGCTCGACGGCGGTGATGCGTTTGACGGCTCTCGTGGTGACGGTGTGGTTGATCTCCGCCGTGGCGGCCAGATAGTCGCTGGAGTGCCGGGCGCCGTGCTCCTCGATGCCGACGAGGTCTGACTTCCTCACGAGGTAGCCGGTGATCCTGATGAACTCGTTGGAGTCGAGGTTGAAGGTGAAGTCGCGCATGCCGACGGTGAACGCGCCGCGGATGATGTCGACGAGCGCCAGCGGGTTGCCCAACGCCGTGTCGTCGACGTGGAAGACGTCGGAGATCCCGGCGGCGAAGAGTTCGTGGTGGGGCGCGCAGACAGTGATGTGCTCACGCATGCCCGGCTCGTCGCCCACGGGGATGCGAGTCCCGGCGGTGACGTCGAGGTCGAGGTCGATGCCGCTCTGCGCGTGCAGGTAGGCGTGGCCGCCGCCGCCCGCACAGTAGGAGAGCTCCCTCGCGCTCACGAGGTCCGCCACCTTGCGCGTGATCGCGTACGAGAGCCGGTTCGCCGCCTCGTCGTGGCCGTAGCGGGCGTCGGGCCGCCCGGCGCGCTCCATCAGGAGGTTCACGCACTCGGCGAGGCCGAAGACGCCGAACATGAGCGAGAACCTGTCGATGTCGACGAGGTGTTCGGTGGCGAGGAAGTGGGTGTCGAAGAAACGCTGGTCCTCCACCAGCGAACGGATCCTCGCCTCACCGAGTTCGCAGGTGAGCTCGACCCAGTGGGCCAGGGCGCCGTCGAGGAAGCCGGCCGCGTCCCCGTCGTGGCGCGCCGCCGCCTCCTTCAGGTTCAGCCTGACGAGGCTGTGCGCGCCGCCGCCGACCTTCAGCGAGTTGTAGCAGCTCACCACCGCGTAGCCCTCGCCGTGGTCGGCCACCATCATCGGGTGGTTCGCGAAGTGCGGCTTGCCGGTGACGAACACGGTGTTGACCGCATCGAGCATGAGGTCGTCGGGAGTGATCCCGGGGTCCACCTTGAGGGTGAGGTTGGGGACGACCTGCCGCAGCGAGCGCTCGACGCGCAGGATGGAGCGCACCACCCGTCCGTCACCGGGACCGAGGTCGGCGTGGACGAAAGCGTCGGGCAGCAGCCTGTCGAGCTGCCGCCAGAAGCGCCGCAGCCTGGCGTCGAGGTCGTCATCGCTCATGGACGCCGGCACGAAAGGTTCGAGCAGGGAATCCAGGTCTCCGAGGTAGACCGGGTAGGTCGTCACCGACGGGACGTGGCCGTACAGGATGGTGAGGAAGCTCAGGGCGTCGTCGAGGTCAGTCGGCGGGTCGAGTTCCAGGTGCGCGACGCCCTGGCGCAGCGCGCGGGCGTAGTCGGGCAGGACGTACCGCGGGGTGAAAGGACGATTCCCCTCGTACATGTCGCAGATGACGCGCTCGTCGAGCGCCCGACGGCAGGCGGCCGACAGCGTCGGGTAGGGCAGCGCGTTGTCGGCGAGAGTCGCGAGTTGCCGGAGCTTCTGGCCGTAGCCGGTGTTCGCGCTGGTCACCGCCGCCTCGGCTGCCTCGAGGAGTTGCAGCGATTCCACCGCCTCATACTACCGCTCGTCGTAGTCACGGGCCCTATCGGCGGCTCGACGTCCTCGCCCGGCCACCCGTGCGGAGCCTGCGGGAGGCAGCGCGGGGAGGCCCGGAGCGGCATCGCCGCGCTCGGGAAGCCCGCCGCGCGGCGACGGTGTCCGGATTGCGGTTGCGTAACGGTTCGTCGCAGGGGCCGCTGGCGTGGTGTTCGGTGGGGCTCCCGCCCCGATAGAGTCGAGCGCTGACGGGGGCCACACCACCCCGCTCGAGTTCCACAAAGGAGACCCTTGTGCGACAGGTGATCAAGTTCGCTATCGCGGTGGCAACAGCCGCCTCTCTGACGCTCGCCGGGTGCGCAGGTACCCCGGCGCCCTCGGCGTCGACCGCTCCGTCTTCGACAGAGCCCAGCTCCGCCCCCAGCTCGTCCGCTCCGGCCGCCTCCATCAAGGTCGGCCTGGCGTTTGACGTCGGCGGCCGTGGCGACCAGTCCTTCAACGATGCCGCTGCGGCGGGTCTCGAGAAGGCCAACGAAGAGTTCGGCGTCGACATCAAGGACGCCACCGCCACCGCGGGTGAGGCGGAGTCTGCTCGTAGCGAGCGCCTCCAGCAGCTCATCGACGCCGGCTACACCAACGTGGTTGCCACCGGCTTCGTGTACGCGGCGCAGGTCGGCGAGGTCGCCAAGGCCAACCCCGACGCCAGGTTCGCCCAGGTCGACGACGCCTCCGAGGCTTCGACCGGCCCGAACATCATGAACATCGTGTTCGCCGAGGAGCAGGGCTCCTTCCTGGTGGGCGCGGCGGCGGCCCTCAAGTCGAAGTCCGGCCACATCGGCTTCGTCGGTGGCGTCGACACCCCGCTCATCAACAAGTTCCAGGCGGGCTACGAGGCAGGCGCCAAGGCGGTCAACCCGAAGATCAAGATCGACGCCGCCTACCTGACGGTTCCGCCGGACTTCTCCGGCTTCGGTGATCCCGCCAAGGGCAAGACCGCTGCCGAGTCGATGTACCAGAAGGGCGCCGACATCGTCTACCACGCCGCCGGCGGCTCGGGCGCTGGCGTCTTCACCGCCGCCAAGGAGGCCGGTGCAGGCAAGTGGGCCATCGGTGTCGACTCCGACCAGGCGCTGACAGCGGCTCCGGACGTCCGCGACGTCATCCTCACCTCGATGCTCAAGCGCGTCGACGTGGGCGTGTACAACTTCGCCAAGTCCATCCACGACGGCACCTTCAAGGCCGGCCCGACGATCTTCGACCTCAAGGCCGACGGCGTGGGCTACTCCACCACCGGTGGGCACGTCGATGACATCAAGGCCCAGCTCGACGACTTCAAGGCCAAGATCATCTCCGGCGAGATCAAGGTTCCGACCGAGGTCGCCAAGTAACACCGTCGTGCACCACGACTGACGCAGGACGGCTCCCCCGGGATGCGGTTTCGACACCGCCCCGGGGGAGTCGCGCGTCCGGGCCTCCTGGTGACGCGGAGACCCGGGACCGGCGCCGCCGACGGCGAGTTCACGCCCGCCGCCGGATGCGTCTAGAGTGCCGTCACACACCCACCCGCAGCGGGTTGCGGGGCCGGATCAGGAGCGCCCATGACGAGTTCCGTCGAGACCGCCAGCGAGACCCTCGCTGTCGAGCTGAAGGGGATCACCAAACGCTTCCCGGGGGTGATCGCGAACTCCGACATCTGCCTGGCCGTCAAGCGTGGCACTATCCACGCGATAGTCGGCGAGAACGGTGCCGGCAAGTCGACGCTGATGAAGATCCTCTACGGCGTCCAGTCGCCCGACGAGGGCACCATCGCCGTCGACGGCCAGGTCGTCAGCTTCAGGAACCCGCAGGCCGCCATCAAGGCGGGCATCGGCATGGTGTTCCAGCACTTCATGCTCGCCGACAACCTGACGGTGCTCGAGAACGTCGTGCTGGGAGCCGAGAAGCTCTACGGCATCGGCGAGAAGGCGCGCGACAGGATCACCCAGCTCGGCCACGACTACGGCATGCCGCTCGACCCCGACGCGCTGGTCGCCGACCTCGGCGTGGGGGACAGGCAGCGCATCGAGATCCTCAAGGTGCTCTACCGGGGAGCGAAGACGCTCATCCTGGACGAGCCGACGGCGGTCCTCGTGCCGCAGGAGGTCGACGAGCTGTTCGACCACCTGCGCGAACTCAAGCACGAGGGCCTGACTGTCATCTTCATCTCGCACAAGCTCGACGAGGTGCTGAGCGTCGCCGACGACATCACGGTCATCAGGCGGGGCACCACCGTCGCCGCTGTCGACCCGCATGAGGTCACAGCCCGCAAGCTCGCCGAACTCATGGTCGGCTCCGAGCTGCCGTCGCCGGCCACCGAGGAGTCCACCGTCACCGAGACTCCGCTGCTCGAGTTCCGCGACGTCACGCTCACGACCCCCGGTGGCCGCAAGGTGCTGAACGCCATCAACCTCACCGTCCACGCCGGCGAGGTCGTGGGCATCGCCGGGGTGGAGGGCAACGGCCAGGCCGAACTGGTCGAGGTCGCCATGGGCATGCGCGAGCCCACCTCCGGCGCCATCGTGCTGGGCGAGGAGGACATCACCGACTGGGACGTCAGGCGCATCCGCGAGGCCGGCGTCGGGTACATCCCCGAGGACAGGCACCGGCACGGCCTGCTGCTGGAGTCGCCGCTGTGGGAGAACGTGGCGCTCGGGCACCAGACCCAGGCTCCCAACGTCAAGGGCGGGCTCATCGACGCCAAGGCCTGCCAGGCCAGCACGACGGGGATCGTGGAACGCTTCGACGTCAGGACGCCGTCCATCTTCGTCACCGCCGGCTCGCTGTCCGGCGGTAACCAGCAGAAGCTGATCGTCGGACGCGAGCTCAGCCACCACCCGCGCGTGCTGCTCGCCGCCCATCCCACCCGCGGCGTGGACGTCGGCGCGCAGGCGGCCATCTGGGACCTCATCAAGCAGGCCAGGAGCCAGGGGCTCGGCGTGCTGCTGATCTCCGCCGACCTCGAGGAGCTCGTCGGCCTGTCCGACACGCTGCACGTCATCCTGCGCGGCGCGCTGACCGCCACCTTCGATCCCGACTCGGTGACCAAGGAACAACTCGGGGCGGCGATGACGGGTGCCGCCGCCGACACCGTCACCGAGCCCGGCACCACCTCCGGAGAGGAACTCGCATGAAGCGGCTGGATTGGCCCAGGATCGGGCTCGCCGTCGCGGCACCCCTGCTCGCCATCGTGGTGGCTGTCGTCCTCACCTCCGTGATCCTGCTGGTGGCGGGTGACCCCGTCGTCGAGGTCTGGACGGTGCTGTTCAAGGCGCCGTTGCCCCGCCAGGTGATCAACATCGTCAACGAGGCGACGGTGCTCTACCTTTCGGCGGTCGCCGTGGCGATCGGCTTCAAGATGAACCTCTTCAACATCGGCGTCGACGGCCAGTACCGGGTCGCCTCGTTCGCTGCGGCGGTGTTCGCCGGCCAGAACTTCCTCCCCGGCTGGCTCAACATCATCGTCTCGATCATCGTCGCCATGGCCACCGGTGCCGTGTGGGCCCTGATCGCCGGCTGGCTCAAGGTGAAGCGCGGGGTGTCGGAGGTGATCGCCACGATCATGCTCAACTACATCGCCACCTTCCTCGTCGCCTACCTGCTCAGTCAGGCCTCGGTGAAGATCGAGGGCTCCAACACCGTGCAGACCCCCGACATCGCCGAGGGCTCACGCGTCCCCGGCATCGGCATGGAATGGCTGCTGAACACCCCGAACAAGGTCTACGGCCTGGTCTTCCTGGCGATCGGCGTCGGCTTCGCGTACTGGTTCGTGCTCAACAAGACCCGCTTCGGCTTCGACCTCCGCGCCGCCGGCGCGTCGGAGCCGGCGGCGCTCGCCAGCGGCGTCCCCGTGCAGCGCATGGTGGTGACAGCGATGGTGCTGTCCGGCGCCGTCGCCGGGCTGGTCGGCATGCCGCTGCTGTTCGGGCAGGACTACCACTACGGCTCGACCATCCAGTCGGGCCTCGGCTTCGCGGGCATCGCCGTCGCGCTGCTGGGACGCAACCACGTCGTCGGCATGGGCATCGCCGCGATCCTGTGGGGCTACCTCAACCAGCTCAGTAACGGCCTCCAGATCAACGCCGGAGTCTCCGACAGGCTCGTCCTGATCATCCAGGGAATCATCGTGCTGAGCGTCGTGGTCGCCTACGAACTCGTGCGCAGGGCGAGACTCAGGCTCGAACAACAACGCGTGGCCCGTGAGCTCGCAGCCCAGCGCGGCGTCGCAGTGGAAGGAGCCGTGGCATGAGCGTCGACACCGGCGTCACCCTGCAGGGGAGGCTGGAGGCCACCACCACCAGCGCGCGTCCTGCCTGGTTCTGGCCCGTCGTCATCGCGGGCACGCTGCTCGTCATCTCGTCGGTGCGCGTCGTCACCGGCGCCCACGACATCGACTCCTCCGGCGCCATCGCGGCGGCGATCGGCCTCGCCATGCCGCTCGCGCTGGCGGGCCTCGGCGGCCTGTGGTCGGAACGTGCCGGCGTGGTGAACATCGGCCTGGAAGGGATGATGGTCCTCGGCACCTGGGGGGCAGCGTTCTTCGGCTACTACTTCGGCCCGTGGGCAGCGATCCTCGGCGCGATCGGCGTCGGCATGGTCGGAGGCGCCATCCACGCCCTCGCCACCGTCGTCTTCGGCGTCGACCACATCGTCTCCGGCGTCGCCATGAACCTTCTCGGGGCGGGCGCCGGCGCGTACCTCGCCGTCCGCACCTTCACCGGGCTGCCCGGCGGCGGGCCCACCCAGTCGCCGCCGCTCGAACGGCTGCCGCTGCTCAGCATCCCCGGCATCGGCGACTCCCTGCTCTCGATCGAGCAGTCGGGCACCTGGCTGCTGGCCGACCTCGCCGGCATCCTGCGGGCCCTCACCACCAACGTGAGCATCCTCACCCTCATCGCGGTCGGCCTGCTCGTGCTGACCTGGTGGGTGCTGTGGCGCACCCCGTTCGGCCTCCGCGTCCGCTCCTGCGGCGAGGCCCCCTGGGCGGCCGAGACCCTCGGCGTCAACGTCCTGCGGCTGAAGTTCCTCTCGGTCCTGCTGTCGGGCGGGCTCGCGGGGCTGGCGGGCGGGTTCCTCGTGCTGGTGCTCACCAACATCTACCGCGACGGCCAGACCGCCGGACGCGGCTACATCGGCCTGGCCGCCATGATCTTCGGCAACTGGCGGCCCGGCGGCCTGGCCGCCGGCGCCATGCTGTTCGGCTACACCGACGCCATCCAGCTCCGCGGTGGCGGCGACGTCATCAGGGCCTACCTCCTGCCCATCGGCCTGCTGCTGCTCGGCTGGGGCATCTGGCAGGTCGTCAGGTGGCGGCAGGGCAAGGGCATCACGGGCATCGTGCAGGTGGTGGTCGCCGTGCTGGCGCTGGCGTGGTTCGCCTTCACCTCGGCAGTGCCTGCCGAGTTCACCGGCATGACGCCGTACGTCGCCACCCTGCTGGTGCTGGCCTTCGCGTCGCAGCGGCTGCGGATGCCCGCCGCCGACGGTGTCGTCTATCGCAAGGGCGAAGCCTCGTGAACGTCGACTGGGAAGACCTCAGGCTGCGCGCGCTCGCCGTCTCCGAGAAGGCGTACGTCCCGTACTCCCACTTCCCGGTGGGGGCGGCGGGACTGGTGGACGACGGCCGCGTCGTGACCGGCTGCAACGTCGAGAACGCCGGCTACGGAGTGAGCCTGTGCGCCGAGTGCGGCATGGTGTCCGACCTCGTCGCGGGGGGTGGCGGAAGGCTGCTCGCGGTGTGCTGCGTCAACGCGCTCGGCGAGCCGATCCTGCCGTGCGGCAGGTGCAGGCA
>JAEWIK010000067.1 GCA_023387135.1 Actinomycetes bacterium
GGACGCTGAAGAGGGCGCACCGACTGCTTCCTACAGGCGCGCGCACAGCATGCGCGCCGCGCCGCTGGGCGGTCTCGGCGCCTGCCGCGTCGGCCAGGACGGCAGGGTGTACCTCACCGCCAAGAGCGAGCACTACCAGCTCTCGCTCGGGCATGGCTTCCCCGGCTACCGGCTGGTCGACCTGGCGCGCGAACTGGGCATCCCCAACGCGACCCACAACAACACGCGCGGGCACCTCACGCGCCTGACGGAGCGGCGCCTGGTGGCCGCGGCGAACGGGCTCACCGACGAGGCGGAGATAGACGCCCTCATCGACAGCGACGACCCGGGCAGCCTCAACAGGGTCATCAACCTGGAGACCGGCTCGCTGGCGGCGGAAGCCGCCCTCAAGATGATGCTCACGAGGTTCTACGACGCGGAGGCGGCCAGGCAGCGCCAGGACGACGTGGTGCCGGTCTTCCTCGTCCTGGGGGACCTGGGCGGCGGGCTGGCGGCCAACTACCACGGCACCACGGTGATGGCGCAGGCACTGCGAGGGCTGTGGCCCGCCTTTGCCGAGAAAGCTGCGGCGTCCGGCCTCTTCCGCGTGGTGCCGGTGCCGCTCGACGACATCGACGGCTTCCGGGAGGTCTTCGGGGCCTGCAACACCGGTCGCTTCAAGGTGGCGGGCTTCTGCCACGAGATAGTGCTCATGAACTACGGCGGGCTGCTGCTCGACCCTGAGTACCTGCGTCAGGCCTACTCCCTCTGCCATGCCAACGACGTCCTGGTCTTCTGCGACGAGATCCAGAGCGGCGCCTGGTACGAGGAGCTGTTCCTGTTCCGCCGCTACCGCATCGACCCCGACCTGGTGGCCGTGGGAAAGGGCTTCCCCGGCGGCATGTACCCGGCGAGCAAGATCCTCGCGACGGCCGGCGCCGACTCCCTGTCGCAGTTCGGCGCTCTCGTCACCAACGGCCAGGAGGAGCTCGCCAGCCTGAGCTACCTGATCACCATGGAGTTCGCGCGCGCCAACGGCGACCACCTGCGAGCGACGGGGGACGCCTACCACGCCGGGCTGGACGAGCTGACGAAGCGCTACCCCGAGGTGCTGGCGGCGGTCACCGGGGACCAGCACATGGCGGGCCTGCAGTTCCACGAGGCGTCGGTCGCCGCCGAGTTCTGCCACGCTCTCGAAGCCACCCACTGCATCGACATCAGCACGCAGGCCTACAAGCCGAGCGCCCCTCCGACCGCCCTCACCAAGCTGCCGCTGATCAGCGACGAGACGACCATCGAGGTCATCCTCGACAGCATGGACGCCGTCCTCGCCGGACTCGTCGAGCGAACCGCCCCGACGGCCGCCGCGGCCGCCCTCTGACAGGAGACCCACCGATGACTCTCACAGCCGGTTCACCACTGCCCGAGGCCCCCGAACTGCCTGTCACCCACGGCGGCGCCGTGGCGGCGCTGAAGGCCTGCGGGATCGAGGACGGAGACGTGCTCCTCGTCCACTCGGCACTGCGTCCTTTCGGACGCGTCGAAGGAGGTGCCGCGACCATCGCCGCCGCGCTCGTCGACGCCGTCGGCCCCCGCGGGACAGTGGTCGCCCCCGCGTTCACCTTCAGGCACGAGGCGGTCGACGACCCGCTCATCGACCCGCTCGGGGATCGCTCGGAGATGGGGGCCATCAGCGAGGCGCTCCGGACGATGCCCGGTGCGTTGCGCAGCACCGCCTACCGGCACAGCGTCTCGGCGGTGGGGGCCGAGGCCGCCACGGTGACGGCCACCGATCCCCTGCTGTCGGTGTTCGACCTCCGCAGCACCTTCGGCAGGCTGCTCGCCCTCGACGCCAGGATCGTGCTGCTGGGGCTGACCTACGTCTCCTGCACGAGCTTCCACTTCGGCGAGTACCTCGTGCAGATCCCCGACAGGCACGTCGTGGAACGCCATGTGCGAGTGCGGGACGCCGACGGCACGGTGAGCCGCACCACCCTGCTCGACTACCAGCCCCGACCGACCGACGACGGGCGGGAGTACGAGCACGAGCACGACTTCGACAAGGCGGGCGCCAGGCTGGAGAGCCTCGGCAAGGTCGGCGTCGGAGCCATCGGCAACGCCGTGGTCAGGGTGTTCGCGATGCGCGACCTCATCCACCTGCTGGTCGACAGCTACGGGCTGGAGCCCGACATCTTCTACCTCGATCCGGCCGCCGGCCCCACCCGGCTGGCCGACGGCGTGCAGGTGTCGACAGGCGATCTCCTGGACGGCGCCGGCCGCCTGGTGGAGACGTTCTGGTCGTGCCTCGATCCCGCCCTGATGCACGGCTGAGGCCGGCGCGGGCGGGCGTCACAGCAACCTGAGGAGCACCGCCTCCAGTGGCGGGACGTCGAGGTCGAGGCGGAGCTCGCCGTCGGCGAGCGAGAACGGGACTGCCACGCGTCCGTCCGCGCTGCAGTCGGCCTCGACGGCAGCGACCGGCCTGTCACCGACCCGGAACCCCGGCCGGACGAGCGTGTCGAGGGACGCGTTGACGAGGTAGAGGTCGAGGACCCCGTCGTTGTCGTAGGCGTAGACCGCCACGTCGGCACCGCTGCGCAGGAAGGGCAGCCTCGGCAGCCACTCCTGCAGCACGTGGTGGAAGAGCTGTTGCCGCATCGTCGTCCGCAGCATCGTGGGGGGCGGTTCGAGCGGGTCCATCCTCCCGAACGGCACCACCAGCACCCTGTCGTCGACCAGTACATGGCCGGGGCCCACGTCGAGGTGGCCTGCCCGGCGCAGCCTGGTCAGCGCGCGCGTCCTGCCCTGCTCGTAGTCCACCAACGCGACGTCGGCGCCGAGCAACAGCACCGAGGCCCTCGCCGCCTGGCGTCCCAGCAACTCCAGGCCTTCCACGGCGTCCTCGTACGTCGCCGCGCCGCTCTCCGACGAGGTCCAGGTGACCGCTCTCGCAGCGACCAGGTCTCCCAGGCCGAGGTCGACCAGCGTGTCCACAGCCTCGGCGTCGAGGATGAGCCGGTTGTCGCGGAACAGACGGCGGGTCGACGCCTCGCCGAGCGTCCTGAAGAGCTGGCCCGAGACTGCCACGACCTCGCCGCTGAGTTCGGCGTCGGTCGTGTACCTGAACGGGATCCCGTAGCCGCCGAGCAGGGCCCCGAACACGTACTCGCGGGGGTAGAGCTCGGTCATGGACGCGCCGAGGGTGGTGTGCAAGTGCTGGGAGGAGTCCTGCGAGATGAGCACCGCGACGCCTGCCCGCGGGCCGGCGAACACCCCCGAGGCGGCGGTCCTCTCCAGGAAGTCCTTGGTGCCGGCGAGGACGTCCTGGTAGCCCTCCTCCGGCACCAGTCCGTTGCCGTTCAGGTCGAACAGGTCGATCGTCATGCCGGACGGCGCCAGCACCTGGGCGCTCAGGAACTGGAACCTCGTGAACGCCAGCGACTTGGCGAACCGCGAGTACGGGAAGTTCTCGAGCTCGGGGTACACCTCGGCGTCGGGCGGCAGGAGGGCGCGATGGACGTCGGCGACGGTGTGGAAGAGCGCGAGGTAGTCGGACGGGCGCCTGTCGGAGTAGGCGGGCAGGTGGATCCTGACCGCCGGGGGCAGGCCGGCGCTCAACCCACGCAGCAGCGGCTCCCAGCGCCTGCCCTCGGAGGCGTGGACCAGCGGGACCGACGTCATCAGGCCGACGCGCGTGTCAGGGGAGGCGCCGCGCACCGCCGCCCCGATCGCCGACGCCGCGTGCTCCAGGGCCTCGCGTGCTGTCTCCAGCCAGATCGTCCGGAACTCGTGGGGAGCGCCGGGCCGCAGCACCCCTTCGACGAACTCGTCCCTCGTCAGCTCCCTGCCGGCGCGGCGGGAGAACTCCGCGAGGTGGTCCTCGCAGAAGCACCCGCCCCAGTCGAGCGGCCAGTGGTTGTGGTAGCGGAAGTCGTCCTCGACCCAGATGAAGCGCGGGGCGGCCGCCGCGTACCAGGAGTAGAGGTCGGCGAGGTAGGAGCGCCAGGACTCGTCACGCGGACAGGCCGCGAGCTCCGCGCGGCGTCCGCGCGGGTCGACCATGAGCCTGAAGTCCTGGCCGGGCCGGAGCTTCTTGCCGTAGTCGCCGTGCATGACGGTGTGCCAAGGGTTCAGCGACATGGTGGCCCCGGACGCCGCGGCCACCGCAGCCACCCGCGACGCCAGGTCGCGGTAGACGACGCGCTCGCGCTCGTCGGTGTGGCCGGTGTTCAGCTCCTCGACGTTGGCGAACACCATCACGTCGTCGATCCGGCCGGCGGCGATGAACCCGGGCAGGTCGGCCAGCCCGCGCTCGTCGGTCAGGCCGGGGTCGAGGGCGAGGCGCAGCGAGTAGAGGTAGCTCATGCGACGGCAACCCCGTAGAACGACAGGAAAGCGACGCGGGTGCAGTCGGCGGGGACGATGCCGCCGTGGTCCATCCGCCACATGCCGTGGGCCACGGCGTCCGGGCCCGCGGGTCGCCGCAGCGTGAGCACGATCGTGTCGTCCTCGACCCGCCAGGCCTCGACTCCCACCAGGCCGTCGGCGTCCTCGATGTCGATCGGGCAGCGGGCGGCGGGCAGGCCGTACTCGTTGATCCAGTTCACGATCGGGGCGAAGGCCAGCGCGATCTCGGCGTCGCCGCGCCGGGTGACCGCGACGGGCTCCGGCGCCCGCCACTGGCGTGGCAGCCCGTACAGCTCGCCGAGCACGGCGTCCGAGAGCCGCTCGGCCAGGACGAGGTTCGCCGCCGAGCTGAGATGGATGAAGTCGTACAACGGCAGGTCGCCGGTCGGCACCACGTGGACGCCGCGCAGCTCGTGGGCTGCCCTGCGCTGCTGCTCCCGCAGCATTCCCCAGCGCCTGTCGAGGTCGCCCTCGGGCTCGACGGTGCAGCGGGCCAACTGGGCGGTGAAGAACTGCACGTCCTCCCCCAGCCGCTCGCGCAGCAGGGAGACCAGCCCGCCGAACCGGGCCGCGTAGTCGTCCACGGTCCCCTCGAAGCAGTCGGCCTCGCCCTGGTACCACAGGACGCCCTTGACCGGCCCGCCGGCGGCGTCGACCATCTCCAGGGCGTTGGCCGACAGCGGCGCCAACTCTCCCTCGTCGACCCACCACCGCAGCGGTGCGCCGCCGAAGGCCGCCATGACCAGGCCGACAGGGACGTTGACCGCCGCGGAGAGCCGCTTGGCGAAGTGCAGCGCCGGTGAGTGACCTGTGTTGTGGTTCTCGAAGTGGCCGGTGTGGACGGCGCGCGTGCCGTCGTTCAGCGGATGGGCGGCGAGCGCCCAGGTGCCGTCCGCGCGGTACTGGTGGACGCCCAACTGCGGACCGTCCTGCACGCTGTCCCTCGCCCTGCCCGCGGCGTTGCTCTGGCCGATGACGAGGTAGAGGTCCCCGACCCCCACGTGGTGGACGACGTCGCCCCTGGTCAGGGTGTAGCCGTCCCCGCCGGACTGTTCGAGTTGGGTCTCGATCCTGTAGAGCCCGCCGGCGGGGACCACGAGGTCGACGCTCCAGCCACCGTCGGGAGCGAGGTCGGCGGCGGTCCAGGAGACCGCGGTGCTGCCGTCGTCCTCCCGCACCACCCGCGCCGAGACCCGCAGGTCGCCCGGGCCCGCCGGCCCGAACCAGAACGGCGGCTCCGCGCTGATGCGCGCCGCCCTCGCGGTGCCTGTGAGCGACACCAGCGCGGTGTCGTCCGCTCCCCTGGCGAGGATCTGCCAGTCGGTGACTCCACCTGTGACTGTCACACCGGGCAGCGCGCCGGCGGTGTCGGAGGCCATGGGATTCTCCTCTCTCGGATGACGCTCAGCCGAGCGCCGCGACGGCCGCCTCGACCTGTGCGGGTCGGGTGGCGCCCACGAGAACAGCATCGATGCCCGGCTGCTGCGCGAGCCAGCGAATCGCCCAGGACGCCATCGGCAGGCCGGCGGCAGCTGCCTGCCTGCCGATGGCGTCGAGCCTGGCCTGCGTCGCCTCGTCGATCTCGGGGACCCAGTCCGGCTTGTCGGCGCCGCGCGTGCCGGCCGGCGCCGACTCGCCGCGCCGGTACTTGCCCGACAACAACCCGCCGGCCAGCACCTGGTACGGCACCACCGAGATGCCCGCGCCGGCGCAGGACGGCACCAGGTCCTCGAGCGCGCCGGTGTCGAGCAGGTTGACCCGCGGCTGGCAGGCGACGGGACGATCCACGCCGGCCTCGTCGGCCGCCGCCACGATCGCCGCCAGTTGCCCGGCGGAGAAGTTGCTCACCGCCCACGAGCGGATCCGTCCCGCGGCGAGTTCCCGTCCGAGCGCCTCGACTATCTCGCCGTCGGGCGTCGAAGGGTCGGGCCTGTGCAGGTAGTAGACGTCGACGTAGTCGGTCCCCAACCGCCGCAGGCTGCGGTCGAGCTGGACGCGGATGGCGTCCGGCGACGTGTAGTCGTCCCAAGGCTCGGGGCCGACCTTCATGCCCAGCTTGGTGGCCACCACGAAGTCGTCGCGACGCCCCGCGATGGCGCGCCCGACTATCTCCTCGGCGACCCCGCCCGCCGACCCGGCAGTCCTGTCGTAGCCCTCGTACATGTTGGCGGTGTCGATGAAGTTGACGCCGAGGTCGGCCGCGCGGTGGATCAGGTCCACCGCCGCGTCGCTGCCGACGGGCGACCCGAAGGTCATGGTCCCCAGGCAGACGCGGGAGACCCGGATGCCGCTGGCTCCGAGTTGTCGTCGGTCCATGTCAGGCCTCTCCCAACGCTTCGATGGCCTCCAGGCCATGCGCCAGTTCTCTCAGGTGGTCGGGATCGACTCCGGGCGCCGGAGGCGGCACCCTGAAGCACGATCCCGCATAGCCGCGCAGCTTCATCAGGGCCTCGAAGGCGGCGATGATGTCGCCCCGCCAGCCGAGCGCGAGGAAGCGCTGCCACGCCCGTTGCAGTTCGAGCACGGTGTCCCAGTCGGCGTCGCCGGTCGCCCGCCACACCTTCTGGTAG
>JAEWIK010000159.1 GCA_023387135.1 Actinomycetes bacterium
CCCGCGCAGGACCTGATCGCGTTCTCCTCCGAGTTCGACGCCGGTCTCGCGCTGGAGGCCTACCGGGCGGGCGTCTTCCCGATGCCGTTACACGCCTCGGGCTTCGGCGACATGGGCTGGTGGTCTCCTACCCGCCGCGGGGTGCTGCCGCTGGCGTCGTTGCGCGTGACGAGGTCGATGCGGCAGTCGGCCAAGCACTACACGACGAGCATCGATGCAGCCTTCCCGCAGGTGCTCGCGCGCTGTGCCGACCCGTCCCGCGACAACGGCTGGATCGACTCCGACATCGCCAAGGTCTACACCAGGCTCCACGACGCCGGGTACGTGCACTCGGTCGAGACCTGGGACGACGGCGGCAGGCTCGTCGGCGGCCTGTACGGGGTGAGCCTGGGTGGCCTGTTCGCTGGCGAGTCGATGTTCCACGACCCGGTGCGCGGCAGGGACGCGTCCAAGGTCGCCCTCATGCGCCTGGTCGACCTGCTGTCGGACGACTACGCCGACGACAGGATCATCGACGTGCAGTGGCAGACCGGCCACCTCGCCAGCCTCGGGGTGATCGAGATCGACAGGGACGAGTACCTCGCCCTGCTCGACGAGGCGCTGGAGGTCCCCGAACCCGCCTGGCCCACGCCCCTGTCTCGTCAGGGCGGCGGCACGTAGAGTGCTGGCATGCCGGAGCTTCCCGAGGTCGAGGCCCTGCGTGGCTTCCTCGAACGCAACTGTCGCGGCAAGGTGGTGGCCGAGACCCAGCTGACAGCGTTCCAGTCGCTGAAGTCGGTCGCGCTGCCGCTGACGGCGCTGCACGGTCTCGAGGTCGAGGACGTGGTGCGGCGCGGCAAGTTCATCGGGCTGGACGTCGGCGGGGTGTACCTCGTCTTCCACCTCGCCCGGGCCGGCTGGCTGGTGTGGAAGGACGAGATGCCGGCGACAGCGGTCCGTCCCGGACGTGGCCCGCTCGCCCTGCGCGTCGTGTTCGACGACGGCTCGGGGTTCGACCTCACCGAGGCGGGCACGCAGAAACGGCTCGCGCTCTACGTCGTGAACGCGCTCGACGAGGTGCCGGGCATCGCCACGCTCGGTCCCGACCCGCTCGCCGACGACTTCACCCCCGACGTGCTGGACGGGATCCTCGACGCCCGGCGTGCCCAGCTCAAGGGAGTCCTGCGCGACCAGCACGTGATAGCAGGCATCGGCAACGCCTACTCCGACGAGATCCTGCACGCCGCCAAGCTCAGCCCCTACAAGCCGTCGAACGGCCTGGACGCCGCGGAACGCTCCAGGCTGTACGAAGCGATCCGGGGCGAGTTGTCAGCCGCCATCGAGCGCGCCTCGGGCCTCGCCGCCAAGGAATTGAAGGACGACAAGCGCAGCTCGCTCCGCGTCCACGGGCGCACCGGGGAGCCGTGTCCGGTCTGCGCCACCCCCATCGCCGAGGTGTCCTTCGCCGACTCGTCGCTGCAGTACTGCCCGACCTGCCAGACCGGCGGCAAGCCGCTCGCCGACAGGCGGCTGTCCCGGCTGCTGAAGTAGGAAGGCCGGGGGTGGGGTAAGTACCCACCTGTGAGCTTGGTAACGGTTGGGCATAGCCGTCCGGACCGGTGCTGAAGTGCCTGCCGGCTGCGGCTAGCCTAAGGTGACCGGAGTCCCACCCCTGAGAACCCCGAGGAGCTACTTGATGCTGGAGGCCGAGGTGTCGGCGCGTCCGCGTTTCCTGCAGGGTGCGTGGACCTCCCGCCCGACTCTCGGCATCGGTCTCATCGTCGCCAGCGCGCTCACCACGATCCTCGTCAGCTTCGCCGGCCCCAGTTCGGTCGCCCTGAAGCTCGGCCCGCGAGCCGGACTGTTGCCGCCGTGGTACCTGCCGGGGGCCTTCGGCCGGCCGCCGGAGTGGGTGGCGGTGCCGCTGCTCTGGCTGGGCCTGTTCGCCGGTGGCCTCGGCCTGTGGATAGCGTGGCGCGCGGTCAGGGAGGGCTGGCGTCCCAACAACAGGAAGCTGTTCTGGCTCGGCATCGCGCTGAGCACGGCGACGGCCCTCGTGCTGCCGCTCACGTCCGCCGACGTCCTGATGTACGCCGCGTACGGCAGGCTGCAGGTGCTGGGCCTCGACCCCTACGACATCACTCCCGCCGACATCTTCAGGCAGGAGTTCGACCCCGTCCTCATCCTCACCGAGCGGCCGTGGCAGGACACTCCCAGCGTGTACGGCCCGGTGGCGTCGGCGAGCCAGTGGCTGGCCGCCACGCTCGGCGGGCAGAGCATGCACGCCATCGTGTTCTGGCTGCAGGTCTTCGCGCTGGTGCCGTTCCTCGTCATCGGCGCCGTCGTCTACAGGATGGGCAAGGACGACCCCGCCGCGCAGACGCGCGCGGTGCTGTTCACGGTGCTCAACCCGATCATGATCTGGTCGGTCGTGGCGGGCGCCCACAACGAGGCGTTCACGCTCGTCTTCGCGATCATCGGGCTGTCCTTCTACCGCAAGCACCCGTTCGTCGCGGGCCTCGGCATCGGCCTGGCGGGGACGGTGAAGGTGTCGCTGATCTTCTACGGCATCGCCATGCTGTGGGGCTACCGGCGCGACTGGCGCAAGATGCTCTGGGTGTGCGCGGGCGCGGTGATCCCGCTGGCGCTCGCCTACGGGTTGTGGATGCCGAAGGCGTTGCTCGCCGCCCAGCGGAACGTGGGCTACATCTCGTCGGGCTCCTGGGCGCCGTGGCTCTACGTCCCGCTGAGCTGGGTGATCCCCGACTGGATGGCGCGCTCGGTGGTGAGCGCGCTGGGCTGGATAGGGCTGGTGGTCATCGGCTGGATGCTGTCGCGGGTGCTGCCGTGGCGGCTGGTGCCGGGCGTGGTGACCACGACCGACCCGCGCCGCGAGCCGCTCACGATCGCCGTCCGCACCGCCGCGGTGCTGACCGCCGCCTGGCTCATCACCTCGCCGTACACGCTGAGCTGGTACGACATCATCGTGTGGGCGCCGCTCGGCCTGCTCGCCGCCAGCCGGCTCGAACCCCTGCTGATGCTGCGGGGGGTGTTCCTGTCGGTGGCCTACGTCACGGGGCGGTCCGTCGAGTTCAGCTTCGGCATGCAGGTGGCCGCCAGCGTCTTCAGGGACGTGGGCTCGAGCGCCGTCGGCTGGTTCGTGCTGGTCAGCATCGTGAAGTGGTGGTGGAAGGACGGGCACGAACTGCCGTCCCTCACCCGCCTGCGGGGGACCGCGGCGCTCGCGGGGGACAGGCGCTTCCTCCCCTACGACTGACGCCCGCCCGCTCAGGCCCCGAACCGGGGCCGGGTCGCGGGCGGGTGCGGCACTACGCTGTGGCCCGTGCTCGGATACTTCGGCCCCGCTGGAACCTTCACGCACCAGGCTCTGCTGACCTTCACCGACGACGAGGCGATCCCGTTCGAGACAGTGACGCAGGCGCTCGACGCGGTCCGTGACGGAGTCGTCGACGCCGCCCTGGTGCCCATCGAGAACTCGGTCGAGGGCGGTGTGACAGTCACCCTGGACAACCTCTCGACGGGACGGCGGCTGATGATCGTCCGCGAGGTGCTGCTGCCCGTGCACTTCACCTTGCTGGGACGCCCGGGGGCGAGGATCGAGGACGTCCGCCGCATCCTGACCCACCCGCACGCCGCCGCGCAGGTGCGCACCTGGCTGGCGACGAACCTTCCCCAGGCCCACGTCACCGAGGGGGGTTCGACAGCCGCCGCGGCCCGCGAGGTGAGCGACCCCGAGTCGAAGTTCGACGCCGCGGTCGCCGCCGCGGTGGCGGGCACGCTGTACGGGCTGGAACCGCTGGCCACCGGCGTCGCCGACAATCCCGATGCGGTCACCCGCTTCGTCCTGGTCGCCAAGCCGGGCCCGCCGCCGGCACCCACCGGCGCCGACAAGACCACGCTCGTCGCCTTCATGCACGTGAACCGCTCGGGTGCCCTGCTGGAGATCCTCGAACAGTTCGCCGGGCGCGGGGTGAGCCTGACCCGCATCGAGTCGCGCCCCACCAAGACCGGCCTCGGCAACTACTGCTTCTCGATCGACGCCGAAGGGCACCTGCGCGACCCACGGCTGGCGGAGGCCATGCTCGGCCTCCACAGGATCTGCTCGGAGGTCGTCTTCCTCGGCTCGTATCCGCGCGCGGACGGCGTCCGGCCGAAGGTCGAGTGGGGTTTCACAGACGCCGACTACGCCGACGCCCGCGAGTGGTACGCGTCCCTCGTCAACCCCGAGGACGACTAGGCGCGATCCCCGTCGCGCGAGACGTTCGGAAGCGGGGGCGGCGGCGCGCAGGCGGTAGGCTCTGTGGCCGTGATCGATCCCAGACTCCTCCGCACCGACCCTGACAGGATTCGCCGTTCGCAGCAGGCGCGCGGGGAGTCAGTGGAGCTGGTCGACGACCTCGTGGCCGCCGACGAGGCCCGCCGTTCGGGGATCGCGGCGTTCGAGAGCCTGCGGGCCGAGCAGAAGAGCATCGGCAAGGACGTCGCCCGCGCGCAGGGCGAGGAGAAGCAGGCCCTGCTCGTCCGCACCAAGCAGCTCTCGGCGGCGGTCAAGGACGCCCAGGCGACGGCCGACGCGGCCGAGGCGAGGTTCACCGAGCTCATGAAGCAGCTCCCCAACCTCGTGTTCGACGACGTCCCTGTCGGCGGCGAGGACGACTTCACGGTCGTCGAGACCATCGGCACGCCGCGCGACTTCGAGGCCGAGGGCTTCACCCCGCGCGACCACCTCGAACTCGGCGAGCTGCTGGGCGCCATCGACATGGAGCGCGGCGCCAAGGTGTCGGGGTCGAGGTTCTACTTCCTCACCGGTGCCGGGGCGCAGCTGGAGTTCGCGCTCATCAACCTCGCGATGAGCAAGGCGATGGCGTGGGGCTTCACCCCGATCCTGCCGCCCGCGCTGGTGCGCCCGTCGGCGATGGAGGGCACCGGCTTCCTCGGGCAGGCGGCCCAGGACGTCTACTACCTGCCAGACGACGACCTCTACCTCGTCGGCACCTCGGAGGTGGCGCTGGCCGCCTACCACTCCGAGGAGATCCTTGACGCCGCCACCCTGCCGCGGCACTACGTCGGCTACAGCCCCTGCTACCGCCGCGAGGCGGGCGCGTACGGCAAGGACACCCGCGGCATCTTCCGCGTCCACTGGTTCGACAAGGTGGAGATGTTCGTCTACTGCGATCCCGAGGACGCGCAGGCCGAGCACCAGAAGCTGCTCGGCTTCGAGAAGGACTTCATCAGCTCGCTCGAACTGCCCTTCCAGGTGCTGGAGGTGGCCTCGGGCGATCTCGGCCTGAGCGCGGCCCGCAAGTACGACTGCTACGGCTGGCTGCCGACGCAGGGCAAGTACCGGGAGATCACCTCCACCTCGAACTGCACCGAGTTCCAGGCCCGCCGGCTGAACATCAGGATCAGGGACGGCCAGACCGTGAAGTCGGCGGCCACGCTGAACGGCACTCTCTGCGCGATGACCCGCATGATCATCATGCTGCTGGAGAACCACCAGCAGGCGGACGGCTCGGTCTACGTCCCCGCCGCACTGCGTCCCTTCCTCGGTGGTCAGGAGTACCTGAAGCCGCTCGCCTGACGCTCCCCGTCACCCCGTCCGGGGCCAGAGTTCACCGACTCGTCATGCCTGCTGACGAGTGCTGTTACCCGTCGGTGGGTACTCTGGCCTCAGAATGAAGAAGATTGAGTGGGCGGCCAGGGGGCCGCAGGCGGCCTGGAGGCCGCGGTTGGTAGCACTCGACATCGACGGAACGCTCGTCGATCACGAGGGAACGCTGCCTGAGAGAGTTCGCCGGTCAGTCCGGCGAGTAGTGGACGCGGGAGTACCCGTCGTCCTGGTGACCGGGCGTAGTTGGCACTCTACGCAGCCGGTCTTCGAGGAACTGGATCTGCCGCGCGGCCCGGTGGTCGCATCGAATGGCGCGGTGTGCGTCCAGTTCCCACCTTTCGAACTCACGCGCGTGGTGACATTCAACCCCGCGATGGTCGTCGAGAAGGTGCTCAAGGAGCATCCGACGGCCGCCATCGCCGCCGAGGTCATCGGCCAGGGGTACCGCGTGACGAAGCTGTTCCCCGACGGCGACCTGACCGGTGACATCGAGATCGTCTCGGTCGACGACCTGGCGGGCAGCGACGTCACGAGGATCATCGTGCGTGACCCGGAGTCGTCGGACGACGACTTCATCGCGCTGGCGAACCGGCTCGGGCTGCACGGGGTCAACTACTCCGTCGGCTGGAGCGCCTGGCTCGACATCGCGCCGGCAGGAGTCAACAAGGCCTCGGCGCTCGCCGAGGTGGCGTCTTCGCTCGGGGTCGACCGCACCGACGTGCTCGCGCTGGGTGACGGTCGCAACGACATCGAGATGCTGACCTGGGCGGGGAGGGGTGTCGCCCTGGGCGACGCCTGCGCCGACGTCCAGGTGATCGCCGATCACGTGACAGGCTGTTTCGCCGACCACGGCACGGCGGTCGAGCTCGATCGCTGGTTCGCCGCGGACGAGCTCGCCGAGCGGCTCGCGTCCTGACCCGACGCCGGACCGGCGGAGTGCCATCCGCCGGTGCCGGCGTGCAAGCGATCGCTCCCCACCCCTTGCCAGCGGCGTCGTCAGCGGTTAACGTACAACCAAATGGTTGTAGATGAGCTGACTGACGCAGAGATCGACAGCATCTTCCAGGCTCTGGCGGATGCCACCCGCAGGGACATCGTCCGGCGGGTGATGGTCGACGACTTGTCGGTGTCGGGGCTCGCGCGTGACTACGCGATGAGCTTCGCCGCCGTCCAGAAGCATGTGGCGGTCCTCGAACGGGCTGCCCTCGTCGTCAAGCAACGCCACGGACGTGAGCAACGCGTCCACGGCAGCGCGGCTCGTCTGCACCAGGCCGCGAGACTGCTGGACGCCTACGCCGAACTCTGGGCCGGGCGCGCCGACAGCATCGCGGAACTCCTCGCCAGCGACACGAAGGGACAGCGATCATGACGGTCGTCAGCACACGCAAGGACACCGAGGCCCTGACACTGGAGTTCGTCACCGAATTCGACGCACCGGTGGAACGGGTCTGGCAGGTCTGGGAGGATCCCAGGCAGCTCGAGCGCTGGTGGGGCCCTCCCGGCTGGCCGGCCACCTTCGAGCAGTTCGACTTCGCCCCGGGCGGGGACGTCGGCTACTACATGACGGGCCCGGACGGGACCCGCGCCCACGGCTGGTGGCGCATGGTCGCCGTCGAGCCGCCGCACCGCATCGAACTCGTGGACGGCTTCGCCAACGAGGACGGCACCCACAACGACGAGTACGGCACGTCGAGCATGGTGGCGACCCTCGAGCCCCACGGCGACGGCACCCGCATGCGAATCGTCTCCACCTTCGAGAGCGTCGACCAGCTCGACAAGATGCTCGCCATGGGCATGGAAGAGGGCATGAAGCTCGCCCTCGGCCAGATCGACGACCTGCTGGTCACCGTCTGACCCGAGCGCCGGCCGCCGGGGGGGCCCCCCCCCCCCCGGGGCCCCCCCCCCCCCC
>JAEWIK010000180.1 GCA_023387135.1 Actinomycetes bacterium
ACGCCGGAGCGATGATCCGCGTCTTCCGAAAGTCTCTACGTCCGCCCAACTGACCGCATCACCGGCCCGATCCAGCGGGACGAGCCCGCCGGGTAGCTGACGTTTCCTCTTCCGGCCACCTGACCGCCGAAGCGATCCGATGGGTCATTTCTACGCCCGCGCAGGGCCACCCGACAACCAGTTCAAACGCTTCTTCCCTGCCAGTTTCTGCCCGTTCGGCGTGTCGTCGGCGTGTCGTGTGACGGGCGTGACGAAAGCGCCGAAAGAGCCAATTCGGTGTCTTGAGATTCGAGACCCGGACGTCCACGGTTCTGCGCGGGGGGACTTGCGGTCAGCCGGCGTCCTGGGAGCGGCGTTGGGCGCGGTCGAGGACGTCGAGCATGATGACCGCGTTGTCCCTGAAGCTGACGAGCTCGTCGTAGGTGAAGAGCGAGACCAGTTCCCGCATCGCCCTGTCGAACATCGAGTCGAGCAGGTTGATGGTCGCCAGGCCCTCGTCGGTGAGGTGCAGGTGGCGGACGCGCCTGTCGGCCTCGTCGTCCAGCTTCTGCAGCAGGTCCTTGTCGGCCAGCCTGTCGACCAGCCCGCTCGCCGTCGGCGTGCTCACTCCCAGTTCCTTGGCGACCTGGTGGACGGAGAGGCCCGGCTGCTTCCCGATCGCCAGCAGGACGCGCAACTGCTGCATCGTGAGGTCGGGCGGCAGCGGCATCGGCCCGACGAACTCCAGCGTCCTGGCGTGGACGGCCGAGTTCAACTCGGCGATCTCCGCGATGACGGCGTCCCGGGCGGGATCCCCACTGGTCGGCAGGCTCAGTGCCATCGGATCCCCCCTTGGTCGAGCGACGTTGTAATGGTTAGTACCATACTAACTAGCATTGTCAGGGCACACTCCACGTGTCCGGTCGCCCGAGGGGACAACAAGCCGATGAGCCGCCTAACCAACCTGAGCCTTGCCCACCGCACGGTGGTGCTGCTGCTCGCCCTGCTGGCCATCGGCCTGGGTGTCTACACCACGACAGCGCTCAAGCAAGAGCTCATCCCGTCCCTCGACCTGCCGCGCGGCTCCGTGATCACCGTGTACCCAGGCGCCAGCCCCGAACTCGTCGAGTCGGAGGTCTCCAAGCCGATCGAGGCCGCCGTCAAGGGCGTCGAGGGCGTCACCACCGTCACCTCCAAGAGCTCCAGCAGCGTCTCGCAGGTGACCATGCAGTGGGAGTACGGCAACGACCCCGACAAGATCGCCGCCGACATCAGCTCCGCCATCGACTCCATCAGCAACACGCTGCCCGACGTCGACCCGCAGGTCATCACCGGCAGCTTCGACGACATCCCCGTGCTCATCGTCGCGCTGTCCTCGGACGCCGACCCCGCCACCGTGTCGCAGCAGACGGACGACATCGTCGTCCCCGAACTGAAGTCGCTCGCCGGCGTGCGCGACGTGACAGTCGGCGGCGAGCAGGCGCACGAGGTCATCGTCACCTACAACGAGAAGAAGGTGCGGGACGCCGGCGTCGACCCCGGCACCATCAGCCAGCTCTTCATGGCGAACTCGACGGCGTTCCCGTCCGGCACCATCCGCACCGACAACTCCAACCTCGACGTCCAGACCGGCAAGACCTACTCCTCGCTCGGCGACATCGAGAACCTCTACCTCCAGGGCACCGACGGCCCCGTGCAGGTCAAGAGCGTCGCCACCGTCGAAGAACTGCCCGTCGAGACCACGTCGATCTCCCGGGTGAACGGACGGTCGGCCCTCACGCTGTCGATCACCAAGAACTCCGGCGCCAACACCGTCACCGTCGCCCACGAGGTGAAGGACACCCTCGACAGGCTGCAGGGCCAGCTCGGCAACGGCGCGAGCTTCGCGCTCGTCTTCGACCAGGCGCCGTTCATCGAGCAGTCGATCCACGACCTGTCGGTCGAGGGCGGCATCGGCCTCGCCATGGCGGTGCTCGTCATCATGCTGTTCCTCGGGTCGATCAGGCCCACGCTGATCACGGCTGTGTCGATCCCGCTGGCGCTGCTGATCGCCCTCATCGGGCTGTACGTCGGCGGCTACTCGCTCAACATCCTCACCCTCGGTGCGCTCACCGTCGCCATCGGACGCGTCGTCGACGACTCCATCGTCGTCATCGAGAACATCAAACGACACCAGGCCTCGGGCGAACACGGGATCGGCTCGATCGTGGGGGCGGTGCGCGAAGTGGCGGGCGCCGTCACGTCGTCCACCCTCACGACCGTCGCGGTGTTCGTGCCGATCGGGCTGGTGGGCGGCCAGGCCGGAGAGATGTTCCGTCCGTTCGCCCTGACCGTCACCATCGCCCTGCTCGCGTCCCTGCTGGTCGCGCTCACCGTCGTCCCGGTCTTCGCGTACTGGTTCATGAAGCCGACCGCGCGCCAGCTCGAGACCCGCGCGGAGGAGAAGGAGACCAACACCTGGCTGCACCGCGGCTACATGCCGGTGCTCGGGTGGACGCTGCGGCACCGCGCCATCACGCTGCTGCTCGCGCTGGCGATCTTCGCCGGCACGCTCGCCCTCGCCCCGCTGCTGAAGACCGACTTCATCGGGAGCATGGGCGAGAACATGCTGCAGATCAGCCAGAAGCTGCCGAACGGCACGGGGCTCAGCGAGACCGACGCCGCGTCCCGCAAGATCGAGGCTGTGCTCGACGCCGACGACGCCGTGGAGAGCTACCAGACCTCCATCGGAGGCTCGTCAGCGATCTTCATGGGCAGCCAGACCGACACCAACCAGGCGACCTACACGGTCATGTTGGAAGCAGGCGTCGACATGGCGGCGGTGGCCGACAGGGTGCGGGCGCAGATCGCGGAGGCTGGCAACGACCTCGGCGACGTCGAGGTGTCAGTCGGCGCCAACCAGAGCACCAGCCAGGTCGTCGTCTACGTCGAGAGCTCGGACCCGAAGGCGCTCGCCCTCGGCAACGAGCAGGTCGTCGGGATGATGAAGAAGGTGAACGGGCTCACCAACGTGACCAGCGACCTCGGCGACGCCCGGGAGATGCTGTCGGTGAACGTCGACGAGAAGAAGGCCGCCAAGTACGGCATGACGCAGGTGGGCATCGGCCAGGCGGTGTCCCGGGCCGTCCGCGGTCAGCAGATCGGGACGCTCGCCGAGGGCGACAAGTCGCTCGACATCTACCTGCGCTCGCAGAAGCCCGTGAAGAACGTCCAGGAACTGCGGGAGATCAAGCTGCCCGTCACCCAGAAGATGGTGATGGACGCCCGCACGGACGCCGCCGACAAGGTGCAGAAGCGCTCCGACAAGCTCGCCGACGACGCCAAGGCCGACGCCCAGGACGCGTACGACGAGCAGGTGTCGGCGCTGAAGAAGTCGCGGTCGCAGGCCAAGAAGACCGTCAGCTCGCTGCAGAAGCAGTTGAAGTCGGCCAACAAGCGGTTCGCGTCGCTGCAGAAGCAGTTGGACGGCGTGCCTGCCATGTGCATGTCGACGCCGCGCCCGACGCCCGACCCCGTCTGCGGCAACGTGCCGATCGCCGTGTTCCAGCTCAGCCAGCAGATGTCGGCAGTCGGGGCGCAGAT
>JAEWIK010000216.1 GCA_023387135.1 Actinomycetes bacterium
ATCTTCGCCTGTTCAACGACGCCCGCGCATGGGCAGCCCAAGACCCGGACCCGGCAACGGCCGCCATCCTCCTTGAGCTCGTGGCTGCAGCCGAAGAGGGAGACGCCGCCGCCGGCCAGGAACTCCAGGACAGCTTCCGCGGGACCCTCCAGTTCGGCACCGCAGGGCTCCGCGCGGCACTGGGACCGGGACCGAACCGGATGAACCGCGTGGTGGTCCGCCGCGCCGCCGCCGGCCGCGCGGGCTTCCTCGCCGCCACCGTGGGCAGGGCCGCCCCCGGAACCCGGCCGCGGGCCGTCGTCGGCTACGACGCCCGGCACAACTCGGACGTGTTCGCCGAGGACACCGCGGCCATCTTCACCGCCGCCGGCATCGAAACCTTCCTCATGCCCTCAGCGCTGCCCACCCCGCTGCTCGCGTATGCGGTCCGGGCCCTGGAATGCGACGGCGGCGTGATGGTCACGGCCAGCCACAACCCCCCGCAGGACAACGGCTACAAGGTGTACCTCGGCGACGGCTCGCAGATAGTGCCGCCCGCCGACGCCGACATCGCCGCCGAGATCGCGGAGGTCTCGTCCGCGCCGGTCTCGGACCTGCTGCACGACGACCAGTTCTCGCTGCTCGGCGACGACCTCGTCCAGGCCTACGTCACGCGGGCGGCCTCGCTGGTGCCGGCCGACGCCCCGCGCCAGGTGAACTGGGTCTACACGGCCATGCACGGGGTGGGCGCCCGGGTCGTCGACGCTGTCGTCGAGGCCACGGGCTTCCCGCAGCCGCGGCGCGTCGCCGCCCAGATCGAACCGGACCCCGACTTCCCGACAGTCCCGTTCCCCAACCCTGAAGAGCCGGGAGCGATCGACCTCGCGCTCGAACTCGCCAGGGCGTCGGGTGCCGACGTCGCCATCGCCAACGACCCGGACGCCGACAGGTGCGCCGTCGCCGCCGTCGTGGACGGGGACTGGCGCATGCTGACGGGCGACGAACTGGGCACCCTGCTCGCCGACGACGCGATGCGGCGGGGAGTGCGCGGGACCTACGCCTGCTCGGTGGTCTCCAGCACGCTGCTGGGGACGATGGCCGCGGCGAACTCCCACCCCTTCGCGACCACGCTCACGGGCTTCAAGTGGATCGGACGCGTGCCTGACCTCGCCTTCGGCTACGAGGAGGCGATCGGCTACTGCACAGACTCGGCGGCGGTCGCCGACAAGGACGGCATCACCACTCTCGTCCGCGTGCTCGCGCTGACGGCTGCCCTGCGCGCAGAGGGCCTCACCATCGCCGACAGGCTCGACGCCATCGCCCGGGACTACGGGGTTCACCTCACCAGCCAACTGTCGTTCAGGGTGAGCGACCTCAGCCTGATCGCCGACGCGATGGCCCGCGTCCGCACCGCTCCGCCTGCCGATCTGGCGGGCGAGCCGGTGCGGGTGGTGGACCTCTCGCTGGGCTCCGACGCCCTCCCGCCCACCGACGGGATGCTGTTCGAGGGAGAGTCGGTGCGCGCCGTCGCGCGTCCGTCGGGCACCGAGCCCAAGCTGAAGTGCTACCTGCAGGTGCGGCTCACTCCCGGCCAGAGCCAGGACCTCGCCACCGCCAGGGCCCACGCGAGGGCGGTGATGGAAGGGTTGCGCGCCGAGATGGCGTCGGCCCTCGGGCTGTGAGCACTCCCCGCCTCATCCTGGTCGCCGGCGCTTCCGGCAGCGGCAAGTCCCGGTTGGCCCGCCACTCCCACTGCCTGCAGTTCCGCCTCGACGACTTTTACTTCGACGAAGCCCGAGTGCTGGACGAGCTCGCTCGTCCAGCCGAGGGCAAGGAAGAAGTTGACGAGCGAAGCGAGGAACACTTGGATGAGGAGCGAGTGCGCGAGGAGGTCGCGCGCCTCACTGGCGCGAACGAGCGGGCAGAGCAGGACGGCCAGCCGGAGGTCAGGGTGCCGATCACCAGCTACGGCATCATCGACTGGGACGATCCGGCGGTCTGGGACGCCGGCGCCGCGCTGGAAGCGCTCAGGGAGTTGATGCAGAACGGCGAGGTCGAGGTTCCCGAGTACTCCATCCCGCTCAGCCGGGCGGTGGGCCGCCACAGCCTCAGGCTCGACGGCAGGACGTGCATCCTCGCCGAGGGCATCTTCGCGATCGAGATGCTCGGCCACCTCCAGGACGCCGGCATCCCCGCCACGGCGATCTATCTCGACAGGCCGGGCTGGCTGGTGTTCCTGCTGCGCCTGCGCCGTGACCTCGCGCTGAAGCGCAAGCCGCCCCACGTCCTGCTGCGTCGTGGTCTCGCGCTGTGGCGGGCGCAGCCCGCCCTCAAGCGCCGGGCGCTGGCGGCGGGTTTCACCCCGCTCCCCATGAAGCCCGCCCTGGCTGCCGTCGCCTCCTGAGCTCGCCCCGAGCCGGACGTCAGGTCAGGGGCGCCCACGACGGGCCGGTCTGGCCCAGGGTGTCGTCCAGCTTGGCGAACAGCGGGGAAGGCTTGACCAGCGGCGTTCCCGCCTGCAGCGGACGGGACTCCCACACCGCCTGCTGGGCGGCGTAGTCGCCCTGCAGCACCGGGTAGTCGGGCCCGCCTTCCTCACCGACGGTGCGGATCTCGGGTTGCGCGGCCCACACGCCCGTGCCGCCGAGGGCTTCGTGCACCTTCTGGGCGGCGTGCGGCAGGAAGGGGGTGAGCAGCGTGTTCACGTCCGACACGACCTGCAGCGCGGTGTGCAGCACAGTGTCCCTGCGGGCCGGGTCGTCCTTGAGCTTCCACGGTTCCTGCTCGGACAGGTACTTGTTGGCCAGCCCCGCGACCCGCATGGCCTCGGTGATCGCCTGCTTGAAGCGCGCGCGCCGCAGCAGCGAGCCGACCTCGCCGAAGGCGGCCCTGGACGACGCGAGCAGCGCCGCGTCGGCGTCGGCGGGTGCCAGCGCCTCGGGGATCGCTCCCACGTTCTTGTGCGCCATGGAGATCGAGCGGTTGACGAGGTTGCCCCACTCGTTGGCCAGTTCGAAGTTGGTCCTGCGGACGAACTCTTCCCAGGTGAAGTCTGTGTCCTGGTTCTCCGGCCCGGCGACGGAGATGAAGTAGCGCAGGGCGTCGGGGCCGAACTCGGAGAGGAAGTCGCCGACGTAGATGACCTGGCGGCGCGAGGTCGAGAACTTCGCCCCGCTCATCGTCAGGTACTCGCTCGACACGACCTCGGTCGGGAGGTTCAGCGTGCCGAACACACCGGGCTGCCCGCCGCGGTCGCCCGCGCCGTTGTGGCCCAGCAGCATGGCCGGCCAGATGACCGAGTGGAAGACGATGTTGTCCTTGCCCATGAAGTAGTACGACTCGGCGGACGGGTCGGTCCACCACTTCTGCCAGGCGTCGGGGTCTCCCGAACGTCGCGCCCACTCCACCGACGCAGACAGGTAGCCGATGACGGCGTCGAACCACACGTAGATGCGCTTCATCGGCTGGTCGCGCCAGCCGTCCAGCGGGATCGGCACCCCCCAGTCGAGATCGCGGGTGATGGCGCGCGGCTTCAGGTCCTCCAGCAGGTTGGCGGAGAACTTCAGGACGTTGGGCCGCCAGTCGGTCCTGGTCGCCAGCCACTGGCCCAGCGACCCCGCCAGGCCGGGCAGGTCGAGGAAGAACTGCTCGGACTCGACGAACCGCGGGGTCTCGCCGTTGATCTTGGAGCGCGGGTTCTTCAACTCGATCGGGTCGAGCTGGTTGCCGCAGTTGTCGCACTGGTCGCCGCGGGCGCCGTCGTACCCGCAGATCGGACAGGTGCCCTCGATGTAGCGGTCAGGCAGCGTCCTGCCGGTGGAGGGCGAGATCGCGCTCATCTGGGTCTTCGCCACGATGTAGCCGTTGCGGTGCAGCGAGGTGAAGATGTCCTGGGTGACCTTGTAGTGGTTGAGCGTCGTCGTCCTCGTGAACAGGTCGTACGACAGCCCGAGGCCCGCGAGGTCCTCGACGATCACCCTGTTGTACTTGTCGGCGAGCTGCCTGGCGGTCACACCCTCGTTGTCGGCCTGCACGGAGATGGGGGTGCCGTGCTCGTCGGTCCCCGACACCATCAGGACGTCGTGTCCGGCCATCCGCATGTAGCGGGAGAAGACGTCGGAGGGAACCCCGAAACCCGACACATGTCCGATGTGCCGCGGCCCGTTGGCGTACGGCCATGCCACGGCGGTGAGGATGGAAGAAGTCACGGGGACGATCCTATGGCAACCCGGCGGCCGCCCCCGCGCGAGGTCGTGGCGGCGTCCGAGCGGCTCCGCCGCCTCGGCAACCGTGAGGAGTTCGACCCGTGGACCGCGCGGTCTCACGGCGCCCGCCGAAGGTAACGAAACGGTGAACAGTAGGTGAAGCGTCGCCCCTGGCCAGCCGCTCGGAGTTTACGGACGGGGGCGGATGGGCCCTACCATGATCACGTGACCCCTGAGTTCATACTCTTGGCACTCGTCATCGTGACCGCGCTTGCTTTCGACTTCACCAATGGCTTTCACGACACAGCGAACGCCATGGCTACCTCCATCGCCACCAAGGCCCTCTCGCCCAAGGCCGCCGTCACCCTCAGCGCCATCCTCAATCTCGTCGGCGCGTTCCTGTCGGTCGAAGTGGCCATCACCGTCACGAACGCAGTGATCAGGATCCAGAACGCCGACGGCACCCCGCGTGCCGAGTTGCTCGCCCAGGGCGGGTTCCCGTTGCTGTTGATCCTCCTGGCCGGCCTGTCGGGCGCCATCTTGTGGAACATCATCACGTGGCTGTGGGGCCTGCCCTCCAGCTCGTCGCACGCCCTGTTCGGCGGCCTGATCGGCGCCACCATCGCCAGCGTCGGCCTCGACGGGGTCAAGTGGGTCGGTGACGGCTCGCACCTCGACGGCGTGGTCGGCAAAGTCATCCTGCCGGCCCTGCTCTCCCCCACCATCGCCATCGTCGTCGCGATGATCGGGACGAAGCTCGTCTACTGGGTCACCGAGGGCGTCAACCGCCGCTACAAGGAGACAGGTTTCCGCTGGGGCCAGATCGGGACGGCGTCGCTGCTCTCGCTCTCGCACGGCACCAACGACGCGCAGAAGACCATGGGCGTCATCACCCTCGGCCTCATCGCCACGGGGGCCTGGACCCACACCGGTGAGGTCCCGCTCTGGGTGAAGGTGGCCTGCGCGCTCGCCATCGCCTCGGGCACCTACATCGGCGGCTGGCGGATCATCAGGACGATGGGCAAGGGCCTCGTCGAGATCGCCTCGCCGCAGGGCATGGCCGCCGAGAGCGCCTCGGCCGCGGTCATCCTCACCTCCAGCCAGTTCGGCTTCCCGCTGTCCACCACCCACGTCGCCACCGGTTCGATCCTCGGCTCCGGCCTGGGCCGCAAGGGAGCGGAGGTCAGGTGGGGTGTCGCCGGAAGGATGGGCCTCGCGTGGCTCACAACGCTGCCGGCGGCAGGCCTGGTCGGTGCGGTCATGTGGTTCATCGGGCACCTCATCGGGGGTGCCGGCGGCGCCGCGGCGATCTTCATCATCACCGTCGGGGGCTGGCTGGCGATGTGGCTGCACTCGCGCCGCACCGCCATCGGCCACCACAACGTCAACGACGATTGGGACCCCGAACCCGCCACCGACATGGTCCCGGTCTCGACAGGAGCCGACCGATGAACCAGGTCATCGCCGCCCTCGACGCCGGTTGGCGCATCCTGCTGGTGGGCATCCTCCTCGGTGCCGTCCTGCCCACCCTCTTCGGCATCGGCGTCAGGACGCTCGCCTGGGGAACCGGCGGCGAGGCCGAGATCCACGACGAGGGTGTGCTGCCGAAGCCGCATCCCGTCGGCCGGGTGATAGGTTTCGCGATCTTCGCCCTGGTGATCCTCGTCGTGCTGCTGGGGCTGGGCTACATCGTCGCCCACGGCCTCGGCTGGCAGGTCACCTTCGACGGGCTGCTGCCCGTCATCAAGCCGAGGGGCTGACCCGGTACCGGGCGGGCGACCACCGCCCACTCCTCGCCTGGGCTCAGGCGGCAGGAGCCCGTGACTGCCTGCGCGCCTGTTCGGTCATGCTTGACAGGAAACCGCGCGCGTTCTGGCCCACGTCCTGCCTGATCCAGCTCGGGTCGACGTCGACGACGGTGACGCGGGACGCCACCGAGCGGAGCACCATCGGCAGCGTGTAGGCCACCGAGGACGGGAAGCTGATCACCTGCTGCGCGACCGGCCCGCGCCGCAGTTCGACCTCCAGCGGAACGTCGGGGCGGACGACGGTGAGCCCCGTGCGCTCGGCGACCCGGCGCAGCTTCGCGTCGTCCTCCCTGCGGTGGGCGTAGTACCTGCCGCGGTTGGGGCCCGAGGCCAGCAGTTCGACGGCCCGCAGGTACGCGTCGGGCTCGACGACCCCCGACTCGACGAGGGACGTCCCGATGATGTCGGTCCCACGGTGGACCTCGGGGCTCGGGAAACGCCCTCTCGTCCAGTCGTAGCGGTTGGGACGCACCACGACGCCGCGTGCGGCGCCGACGGGCATGACGGTGAACAGGGTCACGCTGCGGTGGACGCTGGGCGAGAAGAACCGCCGCGCAGCCCTGCCGAAGGGCGCCCGCAGCCGGCTCGACCACCCTGTGCCGCGGGCGTCCCAGCGGGTGAGCGGCAGGTCCTGGCCCAGCTGGGAGGTGAACTCCAGCGTCGCCGTCCCGTCGTCGACGACCACGACCTCGGATGCCTTGGCGAATCGCAGCATCGCCTGGATC
>JAEWIK010000248.1 GCA_023387135.1 Actinomycetes bacterium
GGTCGGTGCTCACCTACTTCTATGACGAGAACCGGGTCTACAAGCCTCTGGCGGAGATCGCGCCCGTCATGCTGCAGGCCCAGGTGGCGATCGAGGACCACCGCTTCTTCGAACACGGCGCCGTCGACCTGCAGGCCACCCTCAGGGCGCTGGTCAGCACCAGCCAGGGCGTCCCGCAGGGCGGCTCGGGGATCACGCAGCAGTACGTCCGCCTCGTGCTGGTCGCCGACGCCCAGGCGCGCAACGACCAGGCCGCCCGCATCAGCGCCACCGAGAACACCATTTCGCGCAAGATCAGGGAACTCAGGTACGCGATAGCGATGGAGGAGCAGTTCACCAAGGAGGAGATTCTCGAGCGTTACCTGAACATCTCCTATTACGGCGACGGCACCTACGGCGTCGAGGCCGCGGCACGCCACTATTTCGGCATTTCCGCCGCCGACCTCAGCCTGCCCCAGGCCGCGATGCTCGCCGGCCTGGTGCGGAACCCGAACCTGACCAATCCCGTCGACAACCCGACGGTGGCCATCGAGCGCCGCAACGACGTGCTCGACAGGATGGCGGCCCCCGACGTCGCGATGATCACGCGGGCACAGGCCGACGCGGCCGAGGCCGAGCCGTTCGACCCGACCAAGGTGCGGGCCAACAGGCTGGGCTGCGCCAACTCGCGCTTCCCGTTCCTCTGCGACTACGCGCTGCACACCCTGCTGCGCACCGAGAGCCTCGGCAGCACCGTCGGCGAGCGCGAGGCCCGCATCAAGCGCGGCGGCCTCACCATCACCACGACAGTCGATCCAGCCCTGCAGAAGAAGTCGGAGAAGATCATCGCCGACTACCTCGACCCGAGGGACCCCGCGGTGGCCGTCATCGCGATGGTGGAACCCGGCACCGGGCGCATCCTCACGATGGCCCAGAGCCGTCCGGTGATGGGCGACAACACAGCCGACGGGAAGTACTCCTGGAAGGGCGAGACCTACTACAACTACGCGGCCAGCCACGACATGGGCGGTGCCGAAGGGTTCCAGGGCGGCTCGACCTTCAAGCTGTTCGTCGCGGCCGCCGCGCTGGACGCCGGCATGGGCGCCTACGGCACCTACAACGCCAAGAGCTCCATCAGGCTGCAGGGGCCCTTCACCTCCTGCGACGGCGACTTCATGCTGCCCGACAAGCGGGGCTGGAACGTGTCCGGAGGCGCGGGGGTCATCAACATGTTCCAGGGCGTCAAACGCTCGGTGAACACCTACTTCGCCCAGCTCATCCAGGCGGTGGGGGTATGCGACGCGGTGACGATGGCCACCCGGCTCGGGCTGCAGATGAGCAAGCCCACCCAAGAGCATCCCGACATCATGTCCTACGACACGATCCCGTCCTTCACTCTCGGCGCCGTGGAGGTGACCCCGCTGTCGCTGGTCAACGCCTACGCGACCATGGGCGCGCGCGGCATCTACTGCACGCCCGTCATCCTGGGGTCGATCACCACCGCCAAGGGTGCGGCCCTCGACGTCCCCGACGCCGGCTGCCACCGCGTCGTCTCCTCCGACGTCGCCGACGGGATCAACGAGATCTTCCAGGGAGCGTTCAACGGCGGCACCGCCACCCCGGCACGGATCCCCGGGCTGCAGTTGGCGGGCAAGACCGGCACCGTCCCCCAGAACAAGGCCCTGTGGACGATCGGCTACACCCCCGAACTCGCCGCCGGCGCCGTGATCTCGTGGGACAGCGGCACCACCAATCCCTCGGTCGCCAGCTACTGGGAGCCGCGCAAGGGCCCGCACGGCAGCTACCTGCGGGGCGCCAGGATGCCGTACTCCGACACCTACATCGTGGGCTCCGCGGGCGGTCCCGAGGCGGGGCCGCACCTGCTGAAGCCCGCCATCGCCGCGGCGGTGAAGAGCCTGGGCCTGCCGACGAAGAGGTTCGTCGCACCGCCCGCGTCGGTGCTGCGTGGGCAGCGCGTGAACCTGCCTCGCTGCGACGGCGTCGCCGAGTGCCGCGCGGCGCTGCGGAAGGCGGGTTTCCTCTCCTACGAGACCGAGGTCGCCAGCGACGAGCCCAAGGGGAAGTTCGTCGGCCTCAAGCCGTCGGGCAGCGCGCCCAAGCGCAGCGCGATCGCTATCCAGGTGTCGAAGGGGCCGAAGAAGGGGTCGCAGGCCTGGTGCGAACAGAGGAACAACGCCGACGCGAGGTGCGCCAAGTACCTGCCGCCTCCACCACCGCCGCCTCCGCCCCCGCCACCGCCCGACCCGGTCGTGGCCCCGACCGGCGTTCCCGCCTGACCGGGCGAACACCCCGGACGTACACCCGGGCACCCGCGAATCACGTAGTCGCGTGGTCGGCAGACAGTAGAGCGGGGGTCCGGGCGGACGCCTGGAGGCCTTTTCGGGGGCCCGGGCGTACTCCACTACGTCGTCCGGCTGACACCCTCGCCGGACACTGGCGGGCCGCCCACTGCGCGCTGTGTCACACTCGAAACCCGTCGGTCACCCGGGCCGACCCGTCGCGAAGGTGCCGCCAGTGCCCGATGTCGCAGTCGCTCCCGCAGCTCTCGATCCTGCCGCCCTGCCCGCCGCCGTCCGTCCGGCCTTCGAGGCCGTCCTGCGGCGAAACCCCGGGGAGTACGAGTTTCACCAGGCTGTCCACGAGGTGCTCGGTTCGATAGCGCCGGTGCTCGCCGAAGAGCCCGCCTACCTCGACGAGGGGATCCTCGAGCGGCTCGTCGAGCCCGAGCGGCAGATCATCTTCAGGGTGCCGTGGACTGACGACTTCGGCAGGATCCACGTCAACCGCGGCTACCGCGTGCAGTTCTCGTCGGTGCTCGGGCCCTACAAGGGAGGCCTGCGGTTCCACCCGTCGGTGAACGGCTCGATCATCAAGTTCCTCGGCTTCGAGCAGATCTTCAAGAACGCCCTCACCGCGCAGGGCATCGGCGGCGGCAAGGGAGGCTCGGACTTCGACCCGCACGGGCGCAGCGACAGCGAGGTCATGAGGTTCTGCCAGGCGTTCATGAACGAGCTGTACCGGCACCTCGGTGAGCACACCGACGTGCCCGCGGGCGACATCGGCGTGGGAGCCCGCGAGGTCGGCTACCTGTTCGGGCAGTACCGCAAGATCACCAACCGCCACGAGTCGGGCATGTTCACCGGCAAGGGCACAGGGTGGGGCGGCGCCGAGGTGCGCACCGAGGCGACAGGGTACGGCACCGTCTACTTCGTCCAGGAGATGCTGGCGGTGCGCGGCAAGTCCCTCGAAGGCATGCGCGTGCTGGTGTCGGGCTCGGGCAACGTCGCCATCTACGCCATCGAGAAGGCCGCCCAGCTCGGCGCGCTGCCCATCACCGCGTCAGATTCCTCGGGCTATGTCCTGGACGAGCAGGGCATCGACGTCGAGTTGCTCAAGCAGGTCAAGGAGGTCGAGCGGCTGCGCATCGACGCCTACGCCGAGCGCCGGCCGGGCGCCAGGTTCGTCCCGGGCGCGCGGGTGTGGGAGGTGCCGGGACAGATCGCGCTGCCGTGTGCCACCCAGAACGAGGTGGACGCCCGCGACGCCGCGAACCTCGTCGCCGGCGGCGTGCTCGCCGTCGCCGAAGGCGCCAACATGCCGAGCCTGCCCGAGGCCGTCGACGTGTTCCAGAAGGCGGGGGTGCTGTTCGCCCCGGGCAAGGCGGCCAACGCCGGGGGCGTGGCGACGTCCGCGCTCGAGATGAGCCAGAACGCGTCCCGGCAGCGGTGGACCTTCACCGACTCGGAGAACAAGCTGCACGCCATCATGCAGGACGTCCACGCGGCGGCCTACGAGGCCGCCGAACGCTACGGACACCCGGGCAATTACGTGGTGGGCGCGAACTGCGCGGCGTTCGTCAAGGTGGCCGACGCCATGGTCGCCCAAGGCGTGATCTAGCGCCGCGCAATCCCAGTACGATCAGCGGAGCGTGCCGTCGCATCGCCGTCCGGCGTCCGACCACGTGCTGGCGGGGGCCGGCCGGGCATGCGCACCAGTGGGGAGGTCGGCCGAGGGGCCGACGCGAGAGAGGCACGGGATCGTGATCGACGAGGCTGTGGTGAGGATCGGCTCGCAGGCCGGGCCCGTGATCGGCAGGCGGGTGTTCGGCGGCTTCCTCGAACACGTCGGGCGGGCCGTCTACGGCGGCATCTACGAGCCCGGCCACCCGAGCGCGAACGCCGACGGCATGCGCACCGATGTGCTGGACCTCGTCCGCGAACTGGGCGTCACGATGGTGAGGTACCCGGGCGGCAACTTCGTCTCCGCCTACGACTGGGAGGACGGGGTGGGGCCCAAGCAGGACCGTCCCGTCCGGCTCGACCCCGCGTGGCACACCCTGGAACCCAACCAGGTGGGGGTCGGAGAGTTCATGGCGTGGGCGGCCAGCGCCGGCGTCGAGCCCATGATGGCGGTCAACCTCGGGACGCGGGGAGTGGCGGACGCCCTCAGGCTGCTCGAGTACTGCAACGCGCCGGTCGGCGCGCTGGCCGACCTGCGGCGCTCGCACGGCAGCCCCGACCCGTACGGCGTCACGCTGTGGTGCCTCGGCAACGAGATGGACGGCCCCTGGCAGATCGGCCGCCGCACTCCGGCCGAGTACGGCAGGATCGCCGACCAGACCGCGCACGCGATGCGGGCGATGGACGACTCGCTCCAGCTCATCGCGTGTGGGGCGTCCGGCCCGGAGGTGCCGTGGTTCGAGGAGTGGACCCGCGAGGTGCTGCGGACGACCTACCACACCGTCGACCAACTCTCCTGCCACTGGTACGTCTCCGGCGACGACTCCGACCTCACCTCCTACCTGGCGTCCGGCGTCGGGATGGACGGCTACATCGAGCAGGTCGTCGCGCTGGCCGACGAGACCGGCGCCGAACTCGGCAGCGACAAGCGCATCGGCATCTCGTTCGACGAGTGGAACGTGTGGAACATCAGGCGGCACTCCGAGCGCGACACCATCACCGGCATGGACAACTGGCCCGTCGCCCCGCCGCTGCTGGAGGAGGAGTACACGCTGGCGGACGCCGTCGTGGTCGGCTCGCTGCTGATGTCGCTGATCGCGCACGCCGAGCGCGTCACGGGCGCCTGCCTGGCCCAGCTGGTCAACGCGATAGCGCCGATCATGACCGTCACCGGCGGCCCGGCGTGGCGGCAGACGACCTTCCACCCGTTCGCCCTGACGGCGCCCGTCGCCGGCGGACGGCTGCTGCCTGTCACCGTCGACGTCCCCGACCTCGACACCACCCGCTACGGCGCCGTGCCCACGGTGCAGGCAGTCGCCTGCCTCGGGGGAGAGCCCGAGACCCTGCACGTGTTCGCCGTCAACCGCGACCCCGCGCGGGCAGTCGACCTGAGGGTCGAGCCCGTCGCCGCGGGGTCAACGCTGGAGGTCGCCACGCTGGCGGGCCCAGACCCTTACCTCACCAACACCGCCGCCGAGCCCGACAGGGTGGTGCCGGTGTTCACCACGCAGGCCGCCGCCGAGCCAGTGCGGCTCCCGCCGGCGAGCTGGACGCGGATCCGGGTGGCCGGCTGAGCGTCGCTCAGTCGGTGACCACCTGCACCACGGGATGCAGCCGGCGGGTGTGGTCGACCACCCTCGTCGGCCCCGTGAGGGTCACCGGCAGCGTCGCCACGAGGTCCGACGACGAGCGCCCGAAGCCGAGTTCGATGAGCCCCGGCTCGACGATCCTGCGGTAGTCGACGCCGGTGAAGCTCGTCAGGTCGGCGTGGACCTCGAACGAGACGGTCGCGCTCTGGCCCGGTGCCAGCCACACCTTGGCGTAGCCGACGAGCTGCTGCACGGGTCGCACGACGCTGGCGTAAGGATCGTGGAGGTAGAGCTGCACGACCTCGGCGCCCGCGCGGTCGCCCGCGTTCGCCACCCTGATCGACACGGTCACGGCGTCGTTCGTCGTCACCGACGTCGCGGACTGCGCGGCGTCGGTCCACGCGAACGGGGAGTAGCCGAGGCCGTGGCCGAACGGGAAGGCGGGCGTCGGATCGACGTTCGTCACCCCGTTGTGCCTCGCCAGCGGCGCCGCGAGGTAGGTCGAGGGGTGGACGCCCGGCGTGGCCGGGATGCTGACGGGCAGGCGTCCGCTCGGATTGACGCGCCCACTCAGCACCCCGGCTATCACTCCCGTGCCTTCTTCCCCCACGAAGAAGGCCTCCAGGATGGCCGCTGCCTCGTCCACGGCCTCACCGAGGACGTAAGGCCTGCCCGCCAGCATCACGACGACGGTCGGCGTGCCGGTCGCCAGCACGGCGTCGAGCAGTTGCTGTTGCGCCCCCGGCAGCGACAGGTCCTCGGCGTCACACCCCTCGCCCGAGGTGCCGCGCCCGAACAGGCCGGCGCGGTCGCCCAGGCCGAGCACCACGACATCGGCCCTCGCGGCGACCTCGATCGCGTCGTGCAGGCCGTCCAGTTCGCCGCCGTCCACGGTGGTGCCCTGGGTGTACGTCAGCTCCGCGTCCGGGAACTCCGCCGCCAGCGCCTCCCGCAGGGTCGACATCGCCAGTCCCATCGGAAGGTCGGGGTAGCGGACGCCGACGTGCAGCGGGAACGAGTAGCAGCCGAAGACGGCGTGCGGGTTGTCGGCGTTCGGCCCGATCACCGCGATGCTGCGCGGCGCGGCCAGCGGCAGCGTGCCGTCGTTGCTGACGAGCACCACCGCCTCCTCCGCGAGCTGGCGCGCGAGCTCCCGGTTGGCGGGGGAGTCGAGGTCGATGGTGCCGCGCAGCGAGGCAGGGTCCCTCGTGTCGACGCCGTCCAGCGCCGGCGGCACCGGCGACCAGTCGGCGTCGAGCATGCCGAACTCGGCCTTCTGCCGCAGCACGCGCCGCAACGCCCTGTCGATCAGCGCCTCGTCGACGCTGCCGTCCTCGACCGCCGCGACGAGGTCGCCGTTGAACGCCTTCACCGACGGCAGTTCGACGTCGATCCCGGCCCGCAGCGCGAGCGCCGCGGCCTCGGTGTAGTCAGCGGCGACGCGGTGGTGCAGGTGCAGGAAGCCGATGGCGAAGTAGTCGGCCACGACCGTCCCGTCGAAGCCCCAGGTGTCGCGCAGCAGCCTCGTCAACAGCGCCTCGTTGGCGGCTGTGGGAACGCCGTCGATGTCGGTGTAGGAGTTCATGACCGACCTGGCACCGCTCTCGCGCAACGCCATCTCGAACGGCGGCAGCAGGACGTCGGCCAGTTCGCGCGTGCCGATGGAGACCGGGGCGAGGTTGCGGCCTGCCTTGGACGTCGAGTAGCCGACGAAGTGCTTGAGCGTGGCGACCACGCCGGCGGACTCCAGGCCCCTCACGTACGCCGAGCCGATCGTCCCGACGAGGTACGGGTCCTCGCCGATGGTCTCCTCGACGCGTCCCCAGCGCTGGTCGCGCACGACGTCCAGCAGGGGAGCGAGCCCCTGGTGGATGCCGAGGGACGCCATGTCGGCGCCGATCCGCTCGCTCATCCGCTGCACCAGGGACGGGTTGAAGCTCGCCCCCCAGCTCAGCGGGATCGGATAGGCGGTGGCCTGCCAGGCGGCGAAACCGGCCAGGCACTCCTCGTGCGCCATGGCGGGAATGCCCAGCCGGCTCTGCTCCATGATCCGCTGCTGGGTGCGCATCAGCGACACGGCGCCGACGGCAGGGTCGACCGGCGCCGTCCCGAACGGACGCGTGAGCTGCCCGAGCCCGCGCGGCAGCAGCACGTCGAGGTCTATCTCCTCGGTCATCTCGTGCTGGTTGGGAGCGACGTCCTCGCCGTCGGCGGAAGCGCCCACCCACAACCCGTACAACTGGGCGACCTTCTCGCTGACAGTCATGTCGGCGATCAGGGCGTCGACACGCTCGTCGAGCGGCAACGCAGTGTCACGCCAAGCCTCAGCGAGCCGAAGCTGATCGGATGTCATTCCTTCACCATTCCCTGATTGATGTGGTGGCCGTGTGCACTCGCACTCGTCCCGCGATGGTCAGCCCTTGACGGCGCCCGTGAGGCCGCCGACAATCCGCTTCTCGAAGAGGGAGAAGAAGACCAGCGCAGGGATCATGGCCAGCGAGGTGAAGGCCAGGACCTGGGCTGTGTCCTGGGAGTGCGCGCTGGAGAACATCTGCACGCCCAGGGGCAAGGTGTACTGCGACTCGTCGGTGAACATGTACAGCGGCAGCATGTAGCTGTTCCACGAGCCGACGAAGTTGAGGATCGCCACCGTCACCACGCCGGGCATCGACAGCGGGACGACCATGCGGGCGAAGAAGCCGAGACGCGAGCAGCCGTCGACGAACGCCGCTTCCTCGATCTCCGCCGGGATGGCGGCGAGGAACGGGGTCAGGATGATGATGGTCTGCGGCAGGCCGAAGGCGACCTGGGGCAGGATCACGCTCCATGGGGAGCCCGCGAGGTGGGTGGTGATCATCATGATGTACAGCGGCGTGATGGCCACGGCGAGCGGGAACATGAGGCCGGACGCGAACAGCAGGTACAT
>JAEWIK010000305.1 GCA_023387135.1 Actinomycetes bacterium
TCGGGCCGGCAGCCGGGCCGCAGCAGAACGCCGATGCCGTCGATCCTGAAGCCCGGAACCCGGCGCGGCTCGGCACGCAACCAGTGCAGCGCCAGCTCTCGCAGCTTCGACAGCTTGGCGGCGGTGATGGCCTCCAGCGGCTCGCCGAAGCCCAGCCCGCGCCGGCACTTCACCTCGCAGAACACGACCCAGCCCGGGGGCTCGGGATCCCACGCGACGATGTCGAGCTCACCGGCCGGGCAGCGCCAGTTGCGTTCCAGGATCTGCCAGCCGAGGCTCCTCAGGTGCTCGGCCGCCAGGCTCTCCCCCGCCTGCCCCAGTTCGCGTCGTCCCACGTCGCACCTCCTGCCGACACCTTCGGCAGCAGGGGATCAAGCGGTTCGGCGATGCGGGGCGTTGTGGACGACGCGTCGTCGTCACCAGGCCCGGCGCCGGGCCCGGGGAGCGTCAGAGGTTCTCCGGCACCCGCAGGTCGGAGTGGGCGATCTCCTCGATGGAGACGTCGCGGAAGGTCAGCACCTTGGCGCTCTTCACGAACCGCGCCGGCCGGTACATGTCCCACACCCAGGCGTCACCCATCGACACCTCGTAATAGACGTCGCCGCCTTCGGTGCGGACCTTCAGGTCGACGGCGTTGCACAGGTAGAAGCGCCTCTCAGTCTCCACCGCGTAGGTGAAGATGCCGACGACGTCCTTGTACTCCCTGTAGAGCTGGAGTTCGAGGTCGGACTCGTACTGCTCAAGATCTTCAGCGCTCATGATTGCTCAACCTTAATGTCCCGCGGCCCCGGCCATCGCGGCCTTCCTGACGTTCTCGAAGCGCCACCTGTGCACGGCGCTCGGCCCGTAGGTCTCGAGGCGCTCCTGGTGGAGCGGCGTGCAGTAGCCCTTGTGCACATCGAAGCAGTAGTCGGGGAAGCTGGCGTGCAACTCGGTCATGATCCTGTCGCGGGTCACCTTGGCGATCACCGAGGCCGCCGCCACGCAGGCCGCCACCTGGTCGCCCTTCCACATGGCGAGGCTGGGCGCCGCCAGCCCGTCGACGGCGAAGCCGTCGCTGATGACGAAGTCAGGTGCCACCTCCAGGCGCATCACGGCGCGCCGCAGCGCGGCGAGGTTGGCGACGTGCATCCCGAGCGCATCGCACTCTCCCGGTTCGATGCTCACCACCGACCACGCGAGCGCGCGGGCGACCACCCTGTCGTAGACGAGGTCGCGTTGCCTGGGGGTGAGGGTCTTGGAGTCGCCCAGGCCCTCGATCTTCGAGGTCGGGCGCAGGATGACGGCGGCCGCCACGAGCGGGCCCGCGCAGGCACCACGGCCCGCCTCGTCGGTGCCGGCCACCAGGTCGAAGCCGTTGCGGCGCAGCGAGCGTTCGTAGCCGTAGATGCTCAGTTCGCGCCGGGACATGGAGCCCATTGTGGCGCGTCAGCAGACGACCGGCGGGCCGGAGATCACCGGAGCGTCGGGCGGGGTTCCGGGCGCGGGCACGCCGCCGAAGGTGGCGGGACGGTTGAACCCGACCATCCTGTCGAAGGGATAGACGACGGCGACGGCGGTGCCCACCACGTTCTCGGCGGGGACGAACGCGACGGAGCCGGGCGGCCCGCTGCCGGCGTCGTCGGTGAGGTGGCAGCGCGAGTCCTGAGAGTTGTTGCGGTGGTCGCCCATGACGAAGATCGTGTCCTTGGGCACCACCACGTCGAAGCTCACCGACGAGGGGTCGGCCTGCTTGCCCGTGGAAGGGTCTGTGTAGAGGTACGTCGACTCGTTGAGCGCGACCCCGTTGACTGTCACCCTGCCCTGCGCGTCACAGCAGGAGACGTGGTCGCCCGCGACGCCGATCACCCGCTTGATGAGGTGATTGGTGCTCTCGTCGGGCGCGAGCCCCACGAAGATGAGAGCCTGCCTGACAGGGTCCTCCTCCTCGGGAGCCGGGCTCAGCCACCCCTGCGTGTCGCGGAACACGACGATGTCGCCCCGCTCGAAATGGACGAGCTTCTGGACCGCGACGCGGTCGCCGACCATGAGCGTGTTCTCCATGGACCCCGACGGGATCATGAACATCTGCGCGACGAACACCCGCAGCAGCGTGGAGGCGATGAGCGCCCCCACCACCACGATGAGGATCTCGCGCAGCCAGGCGCCGACGATCGCCCAGCCGCGTCCCGTCTTGTCCGACGCTGCCTCAGCCGAGCGGCTCACGGCACCCCTCTCGTCCGAGTGATCGTGTCAGAACGATACTCGCGGACGCCGACACTCAGCGGTCGCGCTTCTCCTTGATCTTCGCGGCCTTGCCACGGAGATCGCGCAGGTAGTAGAGCTTCGCGCGACGCACGTCGCCGCGGCGCTCGACCTCGATCTTCTCGATGATCGGGGAGTGCAGCGGGAAGGTGCGCTCGACGCCGGTGCCGAAGGAGATCTTGCGAACCGTGAACGCTTCGGTGATGCCCGAGCCGGTGCGCGCGATCACGGCGCCGGCGAAGACCTGGATACGGGAGCGGTTACCTTCGATGACCTTGACGTGCACGCGGACGTTGTCACCGGGACGGAAGTCGGGGATGTCGCTGCGGAGGGCGGCCTGCCCGAGTTCTGCAACCAGCTTGTTCATGGTTCTGCCTCACCGGTGCCACAGGTCACCTGGAAAAGTGTCTACGTGAGTCGGCCGGACGCCTTCCCCCTGTGGCAGGGACGTACCGCGCACAACGATCCCCAAGTCTGCCACAGGCCACTCCCCCGCAAGAAATCGGGGACGCGACCGACGCCGGCCCTGACGAGGGACGAAGCCCGCCAGCGGGCGCGAAGCGGCCCCCGGGGAGACCGGGGGCCGCTTCGGGTGGTGGTGGAAGGTCGTGGCGACCTCACCCCTTCGGTGCTACTTGCC
>JAEWIK010000005.1 GCA_023387135.1 Actinomycetes bacterium
GTGTACAGCTTCTGCCCGTGGGAGTCCTCGACCTGCGAGATCACGTGCCAGCCCACGTGCTGTCCCTGGTTGGCGAACGTCGAGTAGCCCTCGGCCTGGCTGAGCGGGCTGATCTCGCCACCGCCCAGCGGGATGCGGTAGCCGGTGCTGTCCCAGCTCGGATCGTGCGGGACGCCCGCGTCCTCGGCGGCCTTGACCACCTGGTCGTGGCCGTCCGGCCCCAACTGGACGACGAGGTCGACGAAGGCCGGGTTCACCGAGTTGGTGGTGGCGTTGAGCAGGGTGATGCTGCGGCCGTAGCCGGCGGTGACGGGCTTGGTCTCGCCGGGCGGCGTGACGCTGTGACCGTTGACCCTGTCCTGCAGCGTCCAGCCGTTCCGCAGGCCGGCGACCAGCGCGTACGGCTTGAAGGTCGACCCCACGGGACGCCTCGTCATCGCCCAGTTGATGTAGTTCTTGGTGTAGTCGGGGCCGCCGTAGAGGGCGATCACCCCACCGGTGGCGTTGTCGAGCGAGGCTATCGCCGGGTGCAGGTCGGCCGCCTTCTTCTTGGAGCCGGCGATCTCCTTGGCGTAGCTCTGCGCTGTCTCGACCGCCGCGTCCTGTGCCTTCTTGTCGAAGGTGGTGACGACCTTGAGGCCGCCGCCGTCGATCTGGGCGTCGGAGAAGCCGGCGGCCTTCAGTTCGTCCTTCACCATCTTGAGCAGGAAGCCCTTGGGCCCACCCAGCGCGGAACTCGTCGCCACCTTGGGGAACTTCGGCAGCTTGTCGTAAATCGGAGCGCGTTCGGCCGGGGTCAGCTTGCCCATCTCGACCATGGCGTTGAGCGTGTACTGGTACCGCTCCAGCAAGTCGCTCGCGGCGTTGTCGCTGACGGCCGGGTCGAGATTGCCGGGGTTGTTCACGATGTCGACCAGCGCGACAGCCTCCGGCAGGGTCAGCTCGGCCTGCGGCTTGCCGAAGTACGCCTTGCTGGCGGCTTCGAGCCCGTACGCGCCGCGTCCGAAGTAGACGGTGTTGAGGTAGCCCTCGAGGATCTGCTCCTTGGAGCGTTCCTGGCCCATCTTCACGGCGAGCAGGATCTCCTTGGCCTTGCGGCTGAGGGTCTTCTCCTGGGTGAGGTACATCACCTTGATGTACTGCTGGGTCAGCGTCGAGCCGCCGACCGCCTCGTCAGGCCCGAAGTAGGACAGGACGGCGCGGGTGAGGGCGGCGGGGTCGAAGCCGGGGTCGGTCCAGAAGGTGCGGTTCTCGGCGGCGACGATGGCGTCCTTGGCGTACTGGTTCATGTCGTCGAAGCCGATCGACACCCGGTTCTGCACCTGGAAGGACCCCATCGGGGTCTTGCCGTCGTTGTAGTACACGAAGGTCGTGTTGGTCTGGAAGTCCGAGTTGGGGTCGGGAATCTTCACGGTGCCGTACGCGATCACCACGCCGGTCACGCCGAGCAGCGCGAGCACGAGCACGCCGATGCCCGTCCAGCCCAGCGCGCGAAGCCACGGGTTCTTCTTTTTCTTCGTGGTCTTCGACGTTCTCGGGGAGGTTCCGCTCGTCCTCGGGGAGCGCCTCGGGTCAGCCATACGTGTCCTCAACTGTCGGTTGCCGTCGCGGCGGACGACGCGTGACGCCGTCGCCGAGCAGGTACGACGAGATCATGTGGTTCCAGTGGCAGTCGAGGCAGACCTCGACCACCCTCACCTTGAACTCGCCGTACTCATCCTGCATGTCAATGAGTTCCTTGGTGGACTTGATGCGTCCCGAGTACTGGCCCAACTGCTCGCCGAAGACGTACTGCAGGTTCACCATGCGCGTGCCCTTGCAGATGGGGCACGGGACGTCGCTCGCCTCGCCGTGGTGCGTCGCAGCGCGCACGAGCATCGGGTCGGCGTCGCACACGTCCGACCTGTCGATGGTGCGCTGAGGACGCCGCAACGCCTCCAGAGTGCTTCGGCGTTGCAGCGCGTAATCGACCTCTTCGCGCTTGGACCACATGGCGTCAAGGGTAGTTGGTCCCCCGAGGAACCCCTCGGAACGCGATTGCGGACGACTGCGCAGGATCTGCCACAATGGGCCGGCACGGGGCATTAGCTCAGTTGGTAGAGCGGCGGCTTTGCAAGCCGTAGGTCAGGGGTTCGAGTCCCCTATGCTCCACAGGCGACGAGTCGCCGCCGCGGATCGGCGAGGGAGCCGATCGGGACCTCGTCATCTCCGGGGCGGCCACCTCTCTCTGCTTGGCTCGTCCGTTTTCGTGTCGCGGTACAGGGGTTGGCCACAGTGGCGGCATGCGTGCAGGCATGGCGAAGGCAGCGAGGAAGCTGCGTGAAGGAGTGCGGCGCAGGCCCAGGATCGGGATCGCCGGGTTCTACGGCATCGGCAACTACGGCGATGAACTGTTTCTCGAGGTGTTCAGGCACTGGCTGGGTCGCCGCGGCGTCGTGAGCGTCCTGCCCGACCTGCCGACCCCGCCGTGGTTCAGCAGCCCGGTGGCCGGGAAGGTGGCGGCCCTGGACGCGGTGGTGGTGGGTGCGGGAGACCTCATCCGTCCGCACCACGGCACCGACGATCGCTACCACAACAAGGCGTACCTGGCCCGGCCGGTGTACGTGGCGGGCGTCGGTGTCCAGCGCCAGGTCGGGAACGCCCATCCGCTGGTGCCCGGCGCGGTCGCGGCGTGGCGGAAGTTCCTGGGTCACAAGCGGGTCAGGACGATCTCCACCCGCGACGAACCCTCGGCCGAGTGGATCCGCTCGACGCTCGCGCCGGCGGTGCCGGTAGAGGTGCATCCCGACATCGTCTGCTCGCTGCCGTTGCCCCCTGTGACCCGCCGGCCGGACGACAAGGTGCTCGGCATCGTCACGAGGTGGTCGCGCCAGGAGCGTTCGTACGCACGGCTGCAGGAGGTCGGCCGCGCGCTCACCGCGAAGGGGTGGCGCGTGCTGCACATCATCGCCGGCACCGGCAGGGTCGGCAGGCACGACGTCGGCGACGCGACGCTGGTGGACATCCCCGGCAAGGAACTCGTCTACGGCGAGGACCTCGACGCCATCTCGCGCGCCCTCGGCGGATGTTCGGTCGTGCTCAGCATGAAGCTGCACGCGACCATCGTCGCGACGCTCTACGGCGTCCCTGTCGTGTGCATCAACGACACCCCGAAGACGCGGAGCTTCCTGCGCTCCCTCGGCCGCGAGCACCTCATCCGCGGGCTCGACAGCCCCGACCTGTTGTCGCTGGTCGAGCACCCGACCGAGGTGCCGCTGGACAAGGTCGCCGCCCTCAAGGCCGACGCGACCAGAGCCATGCGAGCCCTGGAACAACGCATCTGGGAGGACTTCCGCAACTCGAACAGGCTGCGCCGGCTCCTGCTGTCGCCCTAGCCACGCGTTCTTCCAGCCAGCCGTTCGTACGCTGCGGCCGCGCTCTTGCTGCCCAGGTGAGTGGGTCAGCGGCGGACGCGGCGCAGCAGCGGGTCACGCGCGGCGCCGCAGCGCCCAACTGGCCCCCGCGACGGCGAGAAGAGTCCAGGCGGCGAGCACTCCCGCGGAACGTAGGGACATCGAGAGCGTGTCGCTGACCAGGGACGCCCGCATGGCATCGGCCATGGGTTGGATGGGTAGCCACTGATGCAGGCCTGCGAGCCAGCCGGGCAGGCGAGAGGCCGGATAGCTGACGGGCGAGAACAGCAGCACCACGAACACCAGCACCTGCGAGAGCAGCTGGGCGACCTGAGGTGGCAGCAGGCACGCGATGGCGTAACCGACGCACGCCGAGGTCAAGGAGACCACGATGGCGACCAGGGGCAGCCACGGTGACAGCGACAGGTCGACCTGGAACCTCAGCACACCGGCGACCACACCGAGCACCATGCCGGGTAGCGCGATCAGCGTCCACAGCGCCAGGTCGGCCGCGAGAAAGACAGCGCGCGGCACCGGCAGCGTGCGCATCCAGTCGAGCGAACCCTCGGTTCGAGCCTGGGCCACCATCTGCGGTGTCATCACCAGGCCCACCATCACCAGCGTCACCGTCGACGCGCCCGTAGCGAGGTAGAGAGCCTGCTCCCGCGGCGCCTCACCGATCAGCAGCCCGTACCCGAGGACAGTCGTCACAGCCAGCAGGATCTGGACGATGACGAGCAGGGGCAGGAATTGGGCCATCCGACGGAACTGCCACTGGACGAGCAGTCCCAGTTGTCGCACCACCGAAGCGGAGCCTGCCATGACGGTCATGCTGCGTCCTCCAGACCCGTGGGCTGGCCACTGCCGACGAGATCGATGTAGACCTCCTCCAGCGAGGCGCCCTCCTTCACCAACTCGGCCGGAGCGGAGTCGGCGAGCACGCGTCCGTGGTCGAGGATCGTCACGCGGTCGACGACCGTCTCGGCCTCGCGGACGTTGTGAGTGACGAGGAGCACGCCCGAGCCGTCGTCGGCCACCCGGCGGATCTCTGTCCACAGCAGGCGACGGCGCACCGGGTCGACGTCGTTGGTAGGTTCGTCGAGCACCACGAGCCGTCCTGGCATCACCGTCGCCATGGCGAACGCGGCCAGCCGAGCGACGCCTCCCGACACCTTCTCGGCGGGCACGTCGGCCCACGGTCCGAGGTCGAGGGCCTCGATGAGCCGGGCCGCGCCGGCCCGGGCGTGCGGACGAGAGGCTCCCCGGATGCGCGCGATCAACTCGATCGCCCGACGCGGAGTCAGTCCCGTGATCGGGACATTGGCCTGCGCCTGCACCGAGGCCAGCCGACGTGCCTGCTCCGGGCGCGCGACAGCATCGATGCCGGCGAGGCGCACGGTGCCGCTGTCCGGCAACACCAAGCCGACCACCTGGTTCACGAGGGTCGTCTTGCCCGCTCCGTTGTGCCCGAGCAGGCCGATGACCTGGCCGGGCGCGATCCGCAGGTCGATGCCGTCATTGGCCTGCACCGACTTCGACCCGGTTCCGTACCGCTTGCGCAGTCCCTCTATCAGCAACACGTCATCCATGCCGGCTCCGTTCATACCGATCGGTATTTCTCCATGCACGATAGTGGGTACCGGTCGGTATGGCAATCGAGTACCGGTCGGGATAGTCTGTGCGCATGGCCGGAGACATCGACGACATCCGATCCGCCTCACGTGCCATCAGGGACGCGACAACGGCGTTCAACCGCGCGCTCGGGCAGGCGCTCAACGCCGCAGGCGCCCAGGCAGGCCGCGAGATAGCTGACGAGTTACGTCAGGCCACCGCGCAGCTCAATGAGGCTGTCGTCACCGCGAGTCTCGGGGTCAGGCCACGGCGGAGCACCAAAGCCGAGCGGACGCGCGTCGAGTTGCTGGCGGCGGCTCGGCAGGTCTTCGCCGAGAAGGGCTACGAAGGAGCGTCGGTCGGCGACATCGCCGCCGAGGCCGGCTACACCAAGGGTGCCCTCTACGCGAACTTCAGCTCGAAGGAAGAACTGCTGCTCGCGCTCGCCCGCGAGCTGACGCTCGGTGACGCCGCCCTCAAGACGACGTCCGTGACGGCCGACCTCTCGGACGTCTTCGCGGTCCGGCCCGAAGCCGCCGAGCACACTGAACAGACCCTGCTCGGGCTGGAGCTCTACCTCTACGCCATCCGGCATCCCGAGGCACGCAGCAACCTCGCGCCCCTGCTCACCGACGCGCAGGACGGCGTGGCAGCACTCGTCCACCGCTCCCGTCCGCGAGGGCCGGGTTCCCCCGAGGCGCCGGACGGCGAACCGACCCGACACGACTACGACCTCGCGTTCGCGCTCGTCGCGCTTCACACCCTCGGTGCGCTCATGGCACCCCTGGCGCCGGAGCCGGACGGTCCGGAGAACACCGCCGCCACGGTGCGCAGGCTCGTCGAGCTGCTCCTGGGCGCGTCAGCGCCGGACGACCAGGACGCCGCCGTCCGGGCCGACGACGCTCAGCGGGACGAGGATGCCGATCCGAGCTCCGACTGACCGGGCTCGGGCTCGGGGACGGAGCAGAAGTCGCCTTCGCAGGACATGGCGGCGGGGGCAAGGACGGTGAACCGTGGCTTGTCGTCGTCGGCGGGGGCCTTCACGTCGCCGATCACCGTGGTGGGATCGGGGGTCATGCCGCCTGCTCCTTCTCGTCGGCGACCTGGCGGAGCACCTGGGCGAAGGTCTGGGTCTCCTGCGCGCCTGACACGCCGTACTTGCCCTCGAACACGTAGAACGGGACGCCGTTGATGCCGTAGGCGCGGGCCTGCGCCACGTCAGCCTTCACCGCGGGCAGGTACTCGGCGGACGTGAGAGCCCGCTCGACGTCCGCGCCGTCGAAGCCCAGGCCGGCGGCGAGCTCCACGAGCTCGTCGAGGTGACCGATATGGCCGCCGTCGAGGAAGTACGCCTTGAGCAGCGCCTCCTTCATCTCGGCCTGCTTGCCGTGCGCCTTCGCGTAGTGCAGGAGTTCGTGGGCCTTGACCGTGTTGGTCTGGTGCATGTGGTCGTAGTCGTAGTCGAGACCGACGGCGGCGGCGATGCCCTTGACCCGCTCGATCATCTGCTCGACCTGATCGGGCGGCAGTCCCTTGCGCTCCGACAGGTACTGGACGGGCGTGCCCTCGTAGTCGACGGGGGTGTCGGGCGACAACTCGAAGGAGTGGTACTCGATCTCCACCTCGCCGTCGAAGTCCGCCACCGCGGCCTCGAACTTGCGCTTGCCGATGTAGCACCAGGGGCACTGCACGTCTGACCAGATGTCGACCTTCAACGCTTCGCTCATACTCACAGCAAGGGCGCCCGGCGCCGGAGTATTCCCCGTCAGGCGGCCAGCCTCTCGGCCAGCCAGTCTGCCTGCCGCAGCCACTGCGCCTGGCCGCCGCCCTCGTGCTCGTTGAACCTGTACTCCACGATGTCGGCGGACCGACCCGCCCACGCGTTGAACGCGGCGAACACCGTGGACGGCGGGCAGATCGGGTCGAGGTGCGCGACCGAGAACAGCGCCGACGCCGACGCGCGCTTGGCGAAGTTGACGCCGTCGAAGTAGGACAGCGTCTCGAAGACCTGGGCGTCGACGTCGCGGTGGATCGACAGGTAGTTGACGATCTCGTTGTACGGATCGCGCTCGGTGCAGCCGACTGCCCGCTCGAAGTTGCACAGGAACGGGACGTCGGGCATCGCCCCGACGAGCCCCTCCACCAACCCCGCGACAGCGATGGTGATGCCGCCGCCCTGGCTGCCGCCGGTCACCGACACCTTCTCGGGGTCGACCTGCGGCAGGCCGCGCAACACCTCGACGGCACGGACGGCGTCGGTGAAGACGCGCCGGTAGTAGTAGGTCTCGGGGCTCTCGATGCCGCGCGTCATGAAGCCAGGGAAGGCCGGGCCGGCGCCCACGGGATCGGGAGTGTCGCCGCCGCTGCCCCAGGCGCTGCCCTGACCGCGGGTGTCCATCGCCAGGTAGGCGTAGCCGGCGTTGACCCACGCGAGCCGCTCGTGGGCGAGCCCCCGTCCGCCGCCGTACCCGATGTACTCGACGATGCCCGGCAGGGGTGCCGAGACAGTCTTCGGCAGCAGCAGCCACGCCTTGATGGGGTGGCCGTCGTAGCCCGCGAACGTGACGTCGAACGCGTCCACCAGCTTCAGCCTGCCGGACGCGGGAGTGATCACCGGCGCCGTGTCCGGACGGTGTTCCGCGAGCGTCATCGCCCAGAACTCGTCGAAGTCGTCGGGCTCCGCGACGTCCGGGCGGTAGGCGCGCAGCTCGGCGGGAGAGAGGTCAAAGCGGGGCATCGTCGTCCTTTCGGGGGTGTGCTCAACGTAGCGCGAGCGCGTCGGCGCGGGTGCCGTTCCACCGGTTCTGGTCGTGCGGTGCACCGCCCGGGAATAACTCGTTGGCGAGCCTGTTATATGCAGATGCATACATCTTCCGGCCCGAAGGCCGGTCGGAGCATCAGGAGTCGACATGCAATTCGGGATCTTCTCGGTCAGCGACATCACCCGGGACCCTGTCAGTGGTTACACGCCGAGCGAGGCCGAGCGCATCGACGCCATCACCAGGATCGCGAAGAAGGCCGAGGAGGTGGGCCTCGACGTCTTCGCCATCGGCGAGCACCACAACCCGCCGTTCTTCTCGTCCTCGCCGACGACGCTGCTCGCCTACGTCGCGGCCCAGACCGAGAAGCTGATCCTCTCGACGTCGACGACCCTGATCACCACGAACGATCCCGTGCGCATCGCCGAGGAGTACGCGATGCTGCAGCACCTCAGCAAGGGACGGACTGACCTCATGCTGGGCCGCGGCAACACGGCGCCCGTCTACCCGTGGTTCGGCCAGGACATCAGGCAGGGCCTGCCGCTCGCTCTCGAGCACTACAACCTGCTGCACCGCCTGTGGCGGGAGGACGTCGTTGACTGGGAGGGCAAGTTCCGCACCCCGTTGCAGGGCTTCACCTCGACACCCCGTCCGCTGGACGACGTGCCGCCCTTCGTGTGGCACGGGTCGATCCGGACGCCGGAGATCGCCGAGCAGGCCGCCTACTACGGCGACGGGTTCTTCGCGAACAACATCTTCTGGCCGAAGGAGCACTTCATCAGGCTGGTGAACTTCTACCGGCAGCGGTTCGCGCACTACGGCCACGGCACCACCAAGCAGGCGATCGTCGGCCTGGGCGGCCAGGCCTACATCGCGAAGCGCTCGCAGGACGCGAAGAAGGAGTTCCGTCCCTACTTCGACGAGGCACCCGTCTACGGCAACGGCCCGAGCATGGAGGAGTTCAGCGACCTCACGCCGCTGAGCGTCGGCTCCGTGCAGGAGGTCATCGACAAGACGCTGACGTTCCGGGAGTCCTTCGGCGACTACCAGCGGCAGTTGTTCCTCGTCGACCACGCCGGGCTGCCGCTCGGCATGGTGCTCGACCAGCTCGAACTGCTGGGCGGCGAGGTGGTCCCGGTGCTGCGGCGCGAACTCGCCGCGAAGCGCGATCCTGAAGCCGCCGAGGCGCCCACCCACGAGTTGCTCGTGAAGGCGAAGTACGGCGACGGACCGTCGCGCCAGCCGCGTCCGAACGCCAACCGCGGCGACAACGTGACGGGCTCGTCCCCTTACCAGGACACCGAGGCCGAGTTGCAGGCCACCTACCCGAACATCTGACATGGCTGCCCTCGACACGCTGGCCAACGAGGCCTGGGAGGCGGTGATGACCGCGCACGCCGTGCTGCTGAAGGAGTTCGAGTCCGAGGACATGTGGTCGAACGTCTCGATGCGGGAGTACGACGTGCTCTACACGCTGTCGAAGTGCGACGGGCCCGTCCGCATGGGCGAACTCGGACAGTCCGTGCTGCTCAGCCAGCCGGGGCTCTCGCGGCTGGTCGACAGGCTCGTGCAGCGCGGCCTCGTGAGGCGGACGCCTGACCCCGCCGACAGGCGGAGCGTCAGGGTGTCGCTCACCGAGGCCGGCGCCGCCCGGCAGAAGGAGGTCGGCAGGCAGCACGCCAGGAGCGTGCGGCGCGCGCTCACCTCCGTCCTGGACGCCGGCGAACTGCGGGAACTGAAGACCCTCGCAGGCAAGCTCGCCGGGCCCGGACGGGACGCCGCCCGGCGGGAACGCCGCGCGGCACGAGGAACCGAACAGGACACCACGCGGTCGACAGCCGACCGCTGGAATGGAGAACAGACAGCATGAGCACCGGCACGACACCGTTCCAGGTGGTAGTGGTCAGCGGCGGCACCTCCGACCCGTCGTCCACGCGGCTGCTCGCCGACAGGATCGCGGGCCGGGTCGCGGAGCTGGCGAAGAGCCGCGGACGCGGGGTGGAGCTCCACGTCATCGACCTGCGCGAGCTGGCGGGAGAGATCACGACGGCCATGGTCTCCCAGTTGCTGGGGGCCAGGCTGACCCGCGCCGTCGAACTGCTCGGCGCCGCCGACGGCATCATCGCCAGCACGCCCGTCTACAAGGCGGGGCCCAGCGGGCTGTTCACGTCGTTCTTCCACGTGCTCGACAACGACCTGTTGATCGCCAAGCCGGTCGTGCTCGCGGCGACCGCCGGGACGTCCCGCCACGCGCTGGTCATCGACGAGCAGATGCGCTCGCTGTTCGCCTACCTGCGGACGCTGACAGTGCCCACCTCGCTGTTCGCCGCGTCGGAGGACTGGGGCGACTCCAGCCTCAACAAGCGCATCGACAGGGCGGCCATCGAACTGGTCGTGCTGATGGAGAGCGACTTCGCGGGCAGGGTCAAGGACGTGTCCTGGGGCAGCTACCAGCACGAGTTCGGCAGCGCGGGCGGCACCGAGCTGTCGATAGACCTCGACTCCGACTTGATGCGGCTGGCGGCGGGCGGTTCGCTCGGCACCCCTCCGGGCGACTGAGAACCCCTTGTCACGCGCCTGATCGGGACGGGGACGCCGAACGTTGACCGGCACTTCGGTCTGAGGCGTGCCTGACCACGGGCTCGATGAGCCTGCGGCTGTGGCTTTGTGAAGCGCGCGGCGGCTACTTTGGAGCCATGGAACTGCCCGACGACTACCTCGACGCCCTGACCGACGAACTCGCGCCGTTCGGCTTCGAGTTCGCGGAGGTGTCGGACGGTCCCGAGGGCGAGACTGTCATCCGCTTCGAGGCCGAGCCCGACGCTTTCATCCGCCGGTATCCCTGGACCGAGATCGACGCCGCGTACGGCGACGAGTGGCCGCCGCCGTCGCTCGAACTCTGGATCAGGGTGGACGACCGCGGCGACTTCGTCGAGATCAGCTTCGAGGTGTTCGACATCCTGCTGTGGGCGGCCGCGGACGCGCCCGACCTCGCCGGCAGGCTGGCGACCCTGAACGACCCGGAGGACCAGGCGACGGCACTGGGGCAGGCCTTCTACGAACTGCTCAACCCGCCGGTGCGGGACGCCGACTCCATGGGCTGACGGGTTTCCGGAGCGTCCTGGCAGCGGAGCCGTTCAGCCCTTGTCGGCGGTCGCGTAGCGCGCCACGTACTCGTCCATGGTGTCGCTGCGCAACGCCGTCCCGAGGTGTTCGGTGGCGGAGGTGTCCACGAGGTCAACGTCGCCGCCGTCCTTCGCCTTGCCGGCACCCTTGACCGGCGCCTGGAACGTCACGATGTCGTCGGCCCCGGCGATCCGCAGGCTGCTGGCGAGTTGCCAGGTGGCGGCGTCCGTCAGCCGGTGGTCGACCGTCACGTACTGGCCGAGCTGGCCGGTGAGCTTGGCGAAGGTGACGGGGTTGGCGAGCACGTCGGGTGCCGCGACCTTCAGCAGCAGGGCCTTCAGGACGAGCCGCTGCCGTTCGGCCCTGTCGAGCTCGCCGCGCGGCAGGCCGTCGCGCTGCCTCACGTACGCCAGCAGTTCGGAACCCATCAGGTCGAGGTCCCCCTCGGGGAACTCGTAGCCCTCGGCGGAGGACGCCAGCCGGTTGTGGACCTTCACTCCGCCCACCACCCCGCACAGGCCGAGGAAGCCGTCGAAGTCGACCATGGCGGCGTGTTCGACGTCGATGCCGAGCAGGTCCTGCAGGGTCTCGACGGTCAGTTGCGGTCCCCCGAGCTCCGAAGCGCTGCTGATCCTGCCCTCACCGTGGCCCGGGATCCCGACGTAGAGGTCCTTCGGGAACGAGACCAGGTAGAGCTTGTCCCGCGTCGCGGTCAGGTGGGCGACCATGAGGACGTCGCTGTTGCCCTGGTCGTGCGGGCCGTCGGCGCCCATGACGACGAAGTCGACGGGCGATCCCGCCTCGTCGGTGGTGGGCTGGGAGCTCGCGGGAAGCATCGTGGAGTCGCGTTTGATGGACGACAACAGGGTGTTCACCCGTCCGAGCACGAAACTGGCCGAGCCGAGCCCCACGACGAGGAAGCCGACGAGCACGACGACCCAGGCACGCGAGCGTCGTGGCGGGGTGAGGGTCAGCAAGGCTGTGTCGTCGCCGACGGCGCCACCGGCCTCGAAGGTCGGGTGGTCGCCGTCGTCCGCCCCTCGGGGCCCGCCACGCACGGTGTTGCTCAGTCGACCTTGTCGGTGCCGGCAGCCCAGGCCTGGGCGTTGGCCGCGTTGGTCGCCTGCCAATAGCGCCACAGGCCGTAGCCCGCACCGGCTACCGTCGCGACGAACAGGAGGAACTTCTTCACGCCGATCAGCTTAGGCGCCCGGCTCAACCAGCCCCCCTTTACGCTGGGGGCGATGGACTTCCACGAGTTGCTGTTCCCGCCCGGTGCCACGCGGCACGACTGGGCGCTGGACGCAGCCCTCGCCACGGGACTGGCCCTGCTCACCGTGCCGCCGTACTGGAACTCCGGCGACCAGGGCACTGTCGTGATGCTGAGTTCGATGCTGTTGGTGCTGCCGATGGTCGCCCGCCGTCATTCGCCGCTGATCACGCTCGCGCTGGTGTCGGTCGCCGCGCTCGTCCAACTCGTCTACGCGACGCTGCCGCTGCCATCGCTGGTGGTCATCCCGATCATCTCCTACACGGTGGCCCGGTGGATCCCCGGGCACCTGGCACGCGTCGTGGTCGCCGTCGGCGCCGTGGGAGCTGTGCTCGGGCCGGCCCGCTGGATCATCACCGACCTCTCGCGCATCAGCCTGAGCCAGTTGGTGTGGTTCGCGCTCGCCTGGTTCGTCTGCATGGGCCTCGTCGTGACGCCGTACGCCATCGGACGCCGCGTGCGGGAGGAGTCGGAGGCCCACGCCCACCTCGTGGCGACGGCCGAGGAGCGCTACAGGTCGCTCATCACCGAGCGCGAGCAGCAGGCCAGGATCGCCGAGTCGCGCGCCCGCACGCAGATCGCCAGGGAGTTGCACGACATCGTCGCGCACTCGCTCTCGGTCATGATCGTGCAGGCAGAGGGCGGCAGGGCGCTGGCGGCGAAGAAGCCTGAAGCCGCGACGGCCGCTCTCGACACGATCGCCGAGACCGGACGCGAGGCGCTGGTCGAGATGCGCAGGATCCTCGGCGTGCTGCGCTCGGACCCGAACCAGCCGGAGGCCGAGTTCGCCCCGGCGCCGCGGCTCACCGACATCCCGGACCTGGTCCAGCGGACGTCGGACAGGTTCCAGCTCACGGTGAACGGGCAGCCGCCGCGCGTCAGCGCCGCCATGGAACTCACTGTGTTCCGCGTCGTCCAGGAGGCGCTCACCAACGTGCTCAAGCACGCCGGGACGGACGCCCGCGCCTGGGTGACGCTCACCTACTCACCGACGGAGATCATCGTCGACGTGCTCGACAACGGGGTGCCGCAACCGGCCGAGACCTCCCAGCCCGGGCACGGCCTGCGGGGCATGAACGAGCGCGTGACGTCGATGGGCGGACGCATGGTCGCCCGCCCGCGGCCCAGCGGCGGCTTCCAGCTCACTGTCGTCCTGCCGCTGCCGGCGCACCGCTCCCCGGCAGGACGCTGACTGCAGCAGAATGGGAGCCACGCTCCCGGAAGGACAAGGGATGACTCAGCCGATCCGTGTCTTCCTGGCCGATGACCAGGAACTGGTCCGCAGCGGCCTGGCCATGCTGATCGAGGCCGAGGACGACCTCGAGGTGGTGGGCGAGGCCTCCGACGGAGCCCAGACCCTGCAGCGACTCGCGGCCAGCCGCGCCGACGTCGTGCTCATGGACATCCGCATGCCGGTGATGGACGGCGTCGAGGCCACCCGCCGGATCGCCGAGAGCGGGCTCGACACCCGCGTGCTCGTCCTCACGACCTTCGACCTGGACGAGTACGTCTTCAGCGCGCTGAAGGCCGGCGCCAGCGGCTTCATGCTGAAGGACGCCCGCCCCGCCGACCTGCTCAACGCGATCAGGACAGTCGCCGCCGGCGAGGCGGTGATGGCGCCGTCCGCCACCAGGCGCCTGCTCGACCACGTCATCCCCACACTGCCGACGCACCCCGACGGCCACGACGCGAGGCTCGACGTGCTCACCGACCGCGAGCGCGAGGTGCTCATCGAGGTCGCGGGCGGCGCCACCAACGCCGAGATCGGCACCAAGCTCTACATGGCCGAAGGCACCGTCAAGACCCACATCGGCCGCCTGCTCTCCAAGCTGGGAGCCCGCGACAGGGTGGGCCTCGTCCTGACCGCCTACGAGACAGGCCTGGTCCGCCGCAACTGACCCGGGTCGTGTGCCCATCGCGGCGAGGCCCCCGTGGGCCGTGCTGACGTCAGTCGGCTGTTGTCGTGTCGAGAGCCGTGACGCCCAACTCCTGCCAGGCGGCCAGCAGGTGCTTGTCGCCTGCCGCGGCCACCACGTCGACGTCGCTGAGTGCGGCGGCCGACGCGCAGTGCACGGCGTCGTAGCCGCGCAGGCCGAGGGAGCGCGCCAGGCCGGCGGCAGACGCCGCGAGTTCCGACGTCAGGTCGACGACGTCGATGTCAGGCCAGATCTGAGTGAAGCTGTTCCAGGCTCGCTCCTGCTCCGACGCCGAGAGGCGCCCGCGGCGTCCTGCCATCGCCAGCGCCGCTGCGACCTCGACGTACGCCAAGCGTGAGGTCACCAGCCTGTCGGCCTCCTCCCAGATCCTCCGGCACGTCGGGGTGGAAGGCTCTGCCACCACGATCGGCACGATCGCCGAGGTGTCGAAGTAGGCGATCAACGTCGCTGCTCGTCCACCAGATCACTCACGATGCCGGAGCCTTCGACGGCGGGCGGCAACGGACCCCGCGTATGACGTGCGGGCCTCACCCTGCCCTCGGCGATCCACCGTTCCAGCGTCGTCGGCACGCCGACCGGGACGATGCGCGCCACGGGACGACCGTGATCGGTGACGGTGACGGTGTGCCCGGCGCGCACAGACGCGAGGTGGCGGCTCAGGCCGTCCCGCAGTTCACGAACCCCGACATCCATCGCGCCCTCCTGCTGCTTGTGGCCACAATCACTAGCCAGAATGTAGCCATTTTACCGCGCCGACCCGGAATCACACTCGTGTAGTTATCAACACTGTGGACAACGGTTGTGGATAAGCGAACGGGGGTCGGGCGGGGTGGGCGAAACGTGGCGGAGGTCACGATTCGATCACAATGTTCACAATTCGGTCACAGTTGCGTGCCTTGTTACCGCGCACAGCGAACTCTCCGTACGATTCGAACGTCTCAATCGACCGGTTTCTGGTGGCCGATACCCACCACTCCTGTTCGCCCAGGGGGCTGCTCCGGATATCCAGCAGCCCCCTGGAGCCCTGTTCGGGCAGGGTCAGTCGCTGTGACGCGCGGCGTACTCGGCCAGCGCGCGGGCCAGGAAGTCTCCCAGCGGGCCGGTCTCGCCGTCCTTGCCGCCCTTCCCGATCTCCAGGACGGGCTGCGCCGGCTCGGGCGCGACGCCGGTGAACCGCGCGAGCGGCGAGCCCGGGACGACGAGCTGGTAGAACTCGCCGTCGGCACCGACCGCCACCGTCTGCGCCTTGTTGAGGTACCAGCCGAGCAACTGCGTCTTCACGCGGCGCCCGCTCAGCAGCGTCGCGCGCAGCGGCTCCGGGTCGAGGCCACGGCTCGTCATGTCGGCGACGAACGCGTCGAGCTGGCGGCGGGCGGCGGCGGCCTCGGCTCGTGCCGCAGCGTCGGCGAGTTCGAGCATGCGGGCGGCGTCGGCGTGCCGCTGGTTCCGTTCGGCCATGCGGCGAGACTATCCATGACCGCCCAATCCGGTGCGCCGGCCGCTTCCACCGGCCGCCTCCTTCCGGGGGTTGGTTACCATGGCCGGAGCCCAGCGGCAGGAGGTGGACGATGCTCAAGCGAACGCTCATGGCGGTGGCGGCCGTGCTCGCGCTGGCCGGCTGCACGTCGACGGCCGAGCCGCACCTGCCCGCCTCGGCGAGCAGCGAGACCCCTGCCGCGAGCGCGACCCCCACGCCCACGCCCACGCCGACCCCCGTCGTCAGCACGCTGAGCGTCGGCGACTGCACGGGACCCGTCACGCCGGGGTCGACGGACGTGACCACGACGGCGTGTTCCTCGGCCCACTACTGGGAGGTGTTCGCGCTCGTCCCGCTGAACACCCAGGTGTTCCCCGACGGCGACCTGCTCGCCTCGACCGCCAAGGAAGGCTGCCTCGCAGCGTTCACGAAGTACGTCGGCGTCGAGCCCTCCTTCAGCCGCTACTCGGCCGTCTACCTCGTCCCCGACCAGGCGGCGTGGCAGGACCCGGGCCAGCGGCGCATCGTGTGCCTGGCCGGCTCCCAGCAGGGCGGGCTGAAGGGCTCCGCCAAGGGTGACGACGCCCTGTTCCCCGAGGTCGGCGAGTGCACGGGCCCGCAGGACGTGCCGGTGCTGGAGGTCGCCGTCATCGACTGCGACAGCAAGCACGACTACGAGGTGTACGCCGACAAGCAGATCAAGACCAAGAAGGCGCCGTCGGACTCCGAGCTGCAGAAGCTGCTGAAGGACGTCTGCATCGCCGAGTTCGAGGACTTCGTCGGCGTCCCGGTCTCCAAGTCGAAGTACGAGTACAGCTACTTCATCGCCGGCTCCGACGTCTGGAAGAAGGTCGCCGACCATCGCCTCGTGTGCAGCGTCGGCAGCCCGAAGGGCGGCATCGAGGGCAGCCTCAAGGGCGTCGAGAAGTAACAGCCGCCAGCGGGGTCAGCCTCGCAGCAGGTCGAAGTCCGTGACGTCGTAGCCGCGCGGCCCCTTGTGGGGGGACGAACGCACGACCAACTGCGCGAACTCGGCCGACGCCTTCTCGATCCTGTCGAGCAGCGGCGAGTCGGGTTCTCCCCAGTCCTGCGTGGCCGCGTATACCCCCAGCGGCGAGACCGGCGCCTTCAGGTAGAAGAACAGCGGCACCAGCACGTGGTCGATCACGAACGAGTGCCTGATGGTCCCGCCGGTGGCTCCGATGAGCACCGGCCTGCCCTTCATGGCGTCCTCCTCGAGGGCGTCGAAGAACAGCTTGAACAGCCCGGAGAACGAGCCGTTGTACACCGGCGTGACGGCGATCACGCCGTCCGCGTCGAGCAGAGCGTCGGTGGCCCGCTGCAGCGGCTCGCTCGAGATCCTCGTGGTCGCCTGTTCGACGAGGTCGGACGCGAGCGTGCGCAGTTCGAGGTGGGTGACGTTGACAGGAGTGCCGGGGTCGAGCCGCGTACAGGCGGTCATGCTCGCCTCCGCCAGCCGCTCGCCCAAGAGACGAGTGCTGGAAGGACTGCCTGCTCCTCCGGTCACGAGCACGAGGCTTGTCACTGCCTACCTCCGGTTCCTTGCCTGTCGGCCCGACGATGTCGTGCATCGTCCTGTTCGCCAGAACGGGCAACGTACACCTCCCTATTCCACCCTCCCCACTACGTGAGACGCCCGCGAGCACCGCCCGCAACGGCCAGTCGCCGCCCGTCGTCCGCCGGCGCGCGACACAATGGGCGGCATGGTCGACATCCCGCAGGTCTGGGTCGAGCGCGCCCTCGTCATAGCGCTGGTGGTGCTCGTGTCGGTAGTCGGACGGTGGCTGCTCGTCCGTTCGGTGGACGCGATCACCAAGCGGACGCTGGACCGGGCGGCCAAGCGCCGGCAGGGCAGCACGACGACCGACCGCATCATCGCCGCCGCCACGGGCGTTCGCGACGAGCGCTTCGAGCAGCGCGCGCGGACCATCGGTTCGCTGCTGCGCAGCATCATCGGCACGACGATCGTGGTGATAGCGGCCCTGACGATCCTCGCCGTCGTCCAGGTGCCGCTGGCGCCGCTGTTGGCCTCGGCCGGCGTCGGCGGCATCGCCTTGGCGTTCGGCGCCCAGAGCGTGGTGAAGGACTTCCTCTCGGGCATCTTCATGATCATGGAGGACCAGTACGGGGTCGGCGACGTGATCGACGTCGGCGAGGTGTCGGGCACCGTCGAGGAGGTGGCGCTGCGTATCACGCGGCTGCGCGACCCCGGCGGCAGGGTCTGGTACGTCCGCAACGGCGAGATCCTGCGCGTCGGCAACCTCACCCAGGGCTGGTCGACGGCGCTCATCGACATCCCGATCGCCGTGACCGAGGACCCGGGCAAGGCGATCGCCGTGCTGGAGAAGATGGCAGACCAGGCCCTGGACGACGACGCCTTCAAGGGCCTGCTGCTCGAGCGTCCGTTCGTCGCGGGGGTCGACTCGGTGACCGCCACCGCCACGACCCTGCGGGTGATCGCCAAGACCCCGCCCAACCAGCACTGGGGAGTGCAGCGCACGCTCCTCGAACGCTCGCTGAAGGCTTTCGCCGAGGCGGGCATCCAGCCGCCGCCGCTGCCTCCCTACGGCCAGCAGATCTCGTAACTGCAGCACCGGCCGGCGGGCTCAGCCCCTCGCCGGCGAGGCCCGGACGTCACCGGGCGGCGCGCTGCACGAGCTCGTACTGCGGGCAACTCACGACGTGGTCGTTCACCATGCCGACCGCCTGCATGAACGCGTAGACGATGGTGGGCCCGCAGAACCTGAAGCCCGCCTTCTTCAACGCCTTCGACATCGCCTGCGAGACGGGCGTCTCGGCGGGGATGGTCCCCATGGTGGTCCACGAGTTCTGGACGGGCGCGCCCCCGACGAAACCCCACAGGAACTGGCTGAACCCCGGGCCGGCCTCGACCTGCTGCCACGCGCGCGCGTTGGAGATCGCCGCCTCGATCTTGCCGCGGTGGCGGACGATGCCCGGGTCGGCGAGCAGCCGGCTGACGTCGTCGTCGCCGAAGTCGGCCACTCGATCGGGGTCGAGGCCCTCGAAGGCACGCAGGAAACCCTCCCGCTTGCGGAGGATGGTGATCCAGGCGAGGCCCGCCTGGAAGCCGTCGAGGACCAGCTTGGCGTAGAGCGCCTTCGGGTCGTACTCGGGACGGCCCCACTCCTCGTCGTGGTAGGCGATGTAGAGCGGATCGCCCTCTGCCCATGCACACCGAGCCATCGTTCTCCTTCCGCGGGCCGGAGATCTGCACAGTATCGCCCGCCTCCGACCGGCAGTTCGGCCCTCCACAGGACGCCGCACGTGACGTCTTCCTCGACGAATCCCTACGGATGCGTAGCTTGGGCTCGCGGGCGGCAATCGGACGCGGCAGGATGGGTCCATGACCACCGAAGCGACTCCGCAGGCACCCTGGATCAGGCACTACCAACCGGGGGTTCCGGCAGAGATCGACCTGCCCACCGAGTCGCTCGTCGCCCTCGTCGAGCGTTCGGTGGCCGAGGGAGGTTCGGCGGTGGCGACCGAGTTCTTCGGACGCACCACCACCTATTCCCAGCTGGGTGACCAGGTCGACAGGGCCGCCGAGGGCCTCCGCAAGCTGGGCGTCCGCGCCGGCGACAGGGTGGCGCTGATCCTGCCGAACTGCCCGCAGCACGTCGTCGCCTTCTACGCGATCCTGCGGCTGGGCGCCATCGTCGTCGAGCACAACCCGCTCTACACCCCGCGCGAGTTGCGGCACATGTTCGAGGACCACGCGGCCCGGGTCGTCATCTCCTGGGACGCCGCGGTGGCCAACCTGCGGCAGCAGCCGTCCGACATCGAGCTCGACGCCATCGTGAGCGTCAACCTGTTGAAGGCGTTCCCGACGGTCAAGCGGCTGGCGCTCGCGCTGCCCGTCCCGTCGCTGCGGGCGACCCGCCGCAGGCTCACCCAGCCGGCGCCCGGCACGATGACCTGGGAGCAGCTGCTCGACAACCCGCCGATCGACCCCGCCCACCCGAAGCCGGACGTCCACGACATCGCGGTCATCCAGTACACCTCGGGCACCACGGGGCAGCCCAAGGGCGCGATGCTCAGCCACTACAACCTCTTCTCCAACGCCAGGCAGGGAGAGGCGTGGATGCACGGCGCCCAGTACCGCAAGGAGACCTTCTACGCGATCCTCCCGATGTTCCACGCCTTCGGGATGACGCTGTTCCTCACCTACGGCATCCTCAAGCAGGGCAGGCTCGTCCTCTTCCCCAGCTTCGACGTCGACCTGGTGCTGGACGCGGCCAGGAAGTCGCCGCCGACCGTCTACTGCGCGGTGCCGCCGATCTACGAGGCGACTGCCAAGCGCGCCAAGGAACGCGGCATCAGCCTGAAGTCCGCGAAGTACTGCATCTCCGGTGCCATGAACCTGCCGAACTCCACCGTCGAGTTGTGGGAGTCGGTCTCGGGCGGGCTGCTCGTCGAGGGGTACGGCATGACCGAGGCGTCACCCGTCGCGCTCGGCAACCCGTTCCACCCGTCGCGCCGCACCGGGACGATCGGTGTGCCGTTCCCGTCCACCAGGATGCGCGTGGTCAACCCTGACGACCCGAGCCAGGAGGTGCCTCAGGGCGAGCGCGGGGAACTGCTGCTGCAGGGGCCGCAGGTGTTCCAGGGCTACTGGAACAACCCGGCCGAGACCGAGAACACGCTGTTGCCAGGACACTGGCTGCGCACCGGCGACGTCGTCACCGTGGACGCCGACGGCTTCACGACCATCGTCGACAGGGTCAAGGAGATCATCATCACGGGCGGCTTCAACGTGGCCCCCACCGAGGTCGAGATCGTGCTGCGCTCGCACCCGGGCATCGCGGACGCCGCCGTGGTGGGGCTGCCCGCCCCCACCGGCGGCGAGCGGGTCGTGGCCGTGCTGGTGGCGAACGCCGGCGCCTCGCTGGACGCCTCCGAGCTGCGCTCGTTCTGCAAGGAGAGGCTCGCCGGCTACAAGGTGCCGCGCGAGTTCTACCAGCTCGACGACTTCCCGAAGTCGATCATCGGCAAGGTGCTGCGCCGCCAGGTGAAGGAGAGGCTGGAGGGCATCAAGCCGCTGGCCTGACGCCCGGACGGCGAGACCGACTAGCGCGGCGCCTCGGGCACTTCGACCAGCCTGTCCTCGTCGTCGGCGTCGAGCCGGCGCCACGGCGGCGCCCAGTGGCGGGCGCGCAGGTAGTAGACGCCGGCCACGACGACCGCCAGGCCGGTGGCTATCGCACCGATGGCGAGCGACCAGCGCGGGCCCCAGGCGTCCCCGACCCAGCCGACGAGCGGGGCACCGATGGGGGTGCCGCCCTGGAAGATGGCGAGGTAGAGCGCCATCACCCTGCCGCGCATCTTCGGCTCGGTGGCCAACTGGACCGACGCGTTGGCGCCGGTCATCACCGTCAGCGCGAGCAGGCCCGTCGGAACCAGCAGCACGACGTACCACCAGTAGCCGGGGGCGAGCGCGAGCAGCGTGACCGCCAGCGCGAACCCCGCCAGCGAGCCCACGATCAGCCGCAGCCTGACGTACGCGCGCCGGGCGGCGAGCAGCGCCGCCGAGAGCGAGCCGACCGCCATGACGGTGCCCATGAGCCCGAACTGCTCGGGACCGACCTTGAAGGTGGTGGTCGCCATGAGGGCGTTGGTGAGCTGGAAGTTCATGCCGAAGGTGCCGAGCATGAAGATCACGAACATGATCAGCATGATCTCGGGACGCTGCCTGACGTACTTCACGCCTTCCCGGATGGCACCCCGGCTGCGCGTGACGGGTGCCGGGGTCAGCTCCGAGACGTCCATCATGAGCAACGCGACGATGACTCCCCCGAAGCTCAGCGCGTTGATGAGCAGCGCGGGGCCGATGCCCCAGGCGGCGATGACGAGCCCGGCGACGCCCGGCCCGACCAGGCGGGCGGCGTTGAACGAGGTGCTGTTGAGGCCGACGGCGTTGGGGATCAGCTTGGTGGGCACCATCTCGGGTGCGAAGGACTGCCTGGCGGGGCCGTCGAACGCCTGCGCGACGCCCTGCAGGGTCGCCAGCAGGTAGACGTGCCACAGCGCCGCCGTCCCGCCGAGCACGAGCCAGGCCAGGACGAGCCCGGTGAGCAGCATCGCGGTCTGGGTGACGAGCAGCACGCGCCGCTTGGGGAACCTGTCGGCCACCGAGCCCGCCCACGGGGCGAACAGCAGCGCGGGCAGGAACTGCAGCGCGGTGATGGTGCCGAGGGCAGTGGCCGAGTTGTTGGTCAGGACGGTGAGGACGAGCCAGTCCTGCGCCACGCGGGCCATCCAGGTGCCGACGTTGGAGACGAAACCGCCCGTCCAGTACACCCTGTAGTTGTGGACGCCGAGGGACGCGAACAGCCGCACCCGCTCCATGGTGGCGACGGCGGTCATGCCAGCACCCGCTCGTTGAGCACGTCGACGGCCCGCCGCAGGATCTCCTGCTCGTCGGGGGTGAGCCCCTGCAGCTTGCGGAACATCCAGTCGTCCCGCGCCCTGGCGACCCGGGTCATGACGGCGCGGCCCTCGTCGGTGAGGCTCAGCATCTTGCTGCGACCGTCGGTCGGGTGGTCGGTGCGGACGACCAGCCCTTTCTCGACAAGGCAATTCGCCGTCCGCGTGAGGCTGGGGGCGCTGATCTTCTCCAACTCCGCGAGCTCTCCTGGGGTCTTGGGCCCGGCCTTCAGCTTGGCGAGCACGCTCACCTCGTGGGGAGCTATCTCGGCCTTGGCCTCGAAACGGACGCGGCGGCTCACGGCCTGGCAGGCGAGCCGGAGGTCTGAGGCGAGTCGAGAGGGAGAAGGGGGCACGAATCCTTAGCCTAGCTCATTAGTTTGGCTAAACAACCCCTCCGCTCACGCGGCGGCTACCAGGAGTCCACCCAGTCCCGCACCCACCGGTGGGCAAGGTCGGGCACCACGAGGTCGGCGCCGAACTCGGCGGGATGCACAGGCACGCCGATGGTCGCCATCCCCGCCCCCACGGCGGCGGCGAGGCCCGTCCGGGAGTCCTCGATGGCCACCGCCGACGACGGGTCCGCCCCCAGCCTGGCGCACGCCTGCAGGTACGGCTCGGGGTCGGGCTTGGCCTTGGCGACGTCGTCGAACGTCACCACCACCTCGAAGGAGTCGAGCAGGCCGGCCGCCCCCAGCGACGCCCGCACCGCGCGCTCCGGCGAGTTGCTGGCGACGGCGGTCGGGATGCCTGCCGAGGCGGCGCTCGCTATCAGCTCGACGACGCCCGGCATGGGACGGGCGTGCTCGGCCAGCAGGTCGATCACGGCGTCCACCAGTTCGTCGGCGATCAGGGGGCCGGCCCCGTCCTCGCCGAACCTGATCGCCATCTCGTCCGCGGACACCGCCACGCTGAGCCCGCTGAAGAACTCCCTGTCGGCGGCCGTGTAGTCGACCCCGCGGCGGGCGAACAGGAGGCGCTCGGCCCGTCCCCAGATGGGTTCGGTGTCGACCAGGACGCCGTCGCAGTCGAACACGACGGCCGACGGACGCCCCCGCAGGCGCCGGGTCGCCGCCTCGGCGGCCTCCGGGCTCACGAGCCGGCCTCGGCGCGCCGCTTCCACCAGTCCAGCAGCGCGGCGCGGGCGCCGTCCTCGCCGAGCGGGCCGTCCTCGATCCGCTTCTCGAGTAGGAACTTGTACGCCTCACCCACCACCGGGCCGGGCGCCAGGCCGAGCAGGTCCATGATCTGCTGGCCGTTGAGGTCGGGGCGCAGCGAGTCGAGTTCCTCCTGGGCGGCGAGCTCGTCGATCCGCCACTCGAGCTCCTCGTACGCCCTTGCCAGCCGCTGCGCCTTGGCGCGGTTCCTGGTCGTGCAGTCGGAGCGGGTGAGGATGTGCAGCCGCTCGAGCTGGTCGCCCGCGTCGCGGACGTACCGGCGGACTGCCGAGTCCGTCCACTGCCCCTCGCCGTAGCCGTGGAACCTGAGGTGGAGTTCGATCAGCTTGCTCACCGAGTCGATGATCTCGTTGGAGTAGCGCAGCGCCTGCAGCCGCTTGCGGGCGAGCTTCGCACCCACGAGGTCGTGGTTGTAGAAGCTCACCTTCCCGCCCGGCTCGAACCTGCGGGTCTTCGGCTTGCCGATGTCGTGCAGCAGCGCTGCCAGCCGGTTGACGATGTCGGGAGCGTGCCCCCGGGACTTCTCCAGCGCGATCGCCTGGTCGAGCACCGTCAGCGAGTGCTCGTAGACGTCCTTGTGGTGGTTGTGCTCGTCGCGTTCCATGCGCAGCGCCGGCAGTTCGGGCAGCACGAGGTCGGCGACGCCGGTCTCGACCAGCAGGTTCAGCCCCTCGCGAGGGGACGGCGTCAGCAGCAGCTTGGACAGTTCGTCACGGATGCGCTCGGCCGACACGATGGCGAGCCGCGGGGCCATCTCTCGCATGGCCGCCACCACGTCGGGCGCGGCCTGGAAGCCGAGCTGGGACGTGAACCGAGCCGCCCGCATGATGCGCAGCGGGTCGTCGGAGAACGAGAGTTCGGCGGCAGCGGGCGTCCTGATCAGCCGCTCCTCGACGTCGGCCCTGCCTCCGAACGGGTCGAGCAGGTCGCCGGTGACCATGTCGAGCGCCATCGCGTTCACTGTGAAGTCGCGCCTGACGAGGTCGCCGCCCAGGTGATCGCCGAAGACGACCTCGGGCTTGCGGGAGTGGTCGACGTAGGTGTCGGCGCGGAAGGTGGTCACCTCGACCTGCAGGACCGTGCCGTCGGGCTCGCGGAGCTGGCACGCGATGGTGCCGAAGGCGCGTCCGACGTCCCAGATCGCGGGGGTGAGGCGCCTGAGGATGGCCTCGATCTCGTCGGGCCGCGCGGAGGTGGTGTAGTCGAGGTCCTTGGCGGCCCTGCCCATCAGCGCGTCGCGGACGGGACCGCCGACGAGGTAAAGCTCGTGCCCGGCGTCGGCGAACAGCCGCGCCATCTTCGTGACTGACGCGCTCGCTGTCCGCGCAGCGTCGAGGGCGGCACGCTGGCTGTCGGTGAGGTCGGGCACGGCGGGTCAGTCTACAGGGCGGCCCGTCCCACCACCGCTGCCCCGAAGGCCCCGATGGGGATCCCGGCCGCCGGCCTGGCGAGCCTCTCGTCGGGGGTCAGGCTGGTGACGAAGGACGACCGCCGCGCTCGTCGCCGCAGCTCTTCGGACACCTCGCCCAGCAGCCACGGCGCGTTGCTGACCACCCCGCCGTCCAGCATCACGACCTCGGGCTCGTACGCGGCCAGCACGAGCAGGATCGCCGTCGCGAGGGTGTGGGTGATGCGGCGGCGCTCGGCCCGCGGCCCGGGCCCTTCGGCGGCGGGCAGGTCGTGCAGCTGGACGCCGAGGGCCGACAGCCGGCGCGCTATCGCACCGCCGCCGAGCACTGTCTCCAGGCAGCCGCGCTGGCCGCACGGGCATTCCTCGCCGACCGGGTCGAGTGCGAAGTGCCCGAGTTCGCCGGCGCCGCCGCGCGCGCCGCGGACGAGGGTGCCGCCGCTGATCACTCCGGCGGCGAGCCCGGTGCCGACGTTGAGGTAGCAGAGCT
>JAEWIK010000061.1 GCA_023387135.1 Actinomycetes bacterium
GCCGTCACCTCGCTGGTGTTCATGCTGCTCCACGGAGCCGGCGACCCGTGGCTCAACCTCTTCTACGTCGTGTTCGCCGTCTGCGCGTCGTACATGGTGTGGCGGACCGGCGGTCTCGAGGCGCCGATAGCGCTGCACGTCGTCAACAACCTCAGCTCGATGCTGCTGCTGCCCTTCATGGGTGTCGACGGGATCTTCGACCGGGAGGCTGGAGTTGGGAGTCCGTGGGTACTCTTGCAGGTGGTGATTGTCGTCGGTGCTACGGCTTTGATTATGTGGCAGGCTAGGCGCCTGGGCCTTCCGACGACCGCTGCGCCAGCCGACCCCCGCGGCGCAACGACCTACTAGAGCTACCCGGCTCCAGGCCCGGTCGGGGGTTTACAAGAGGTGTGTTGACATGACCAGCGACGTGGTGACCCGTTTGGACGCCGCTGCAGGATTGAAATGGTTGCGGGCCAAGCTGCGCAACCGCACCGGCAGGACGCTCGTCGGCATCGACGGCGTCGACGGTGCAGGGAAGACCACGTACGCCGACGATCTGGCGTCCCTCGTCGCCGAGTGCGGACTGGAAGTCATCAGGATCTCGCTCGACGACTACCTCAACCCCCAGTCGGTGCGCTACGCGCAGGGCAGGACGTCCCCGAAGGGCTTCTTCGAGGACAGCTACAACTACCCGAAGTTCGTCGACGAGGTGCTGGAGCCGCTCGGGCACGAGGGCTCGGGACGCTACCGGACCGCCGCGTACAACCTGCAGACGGAATCCCCTGTGAGTTCGCCGTGGCTGGTGGCCCCCGACAACGCCGTGGTGATCATCGACGGAGTCTTCCTCCATCGCAAGGAGTTCTGCACGAGCCGCACGAAGAAGGTCTGGGACCTCTCGGCGTGGCTCGAGGTGCCCTTCGAGGAGACGTTCCGGCGGCTGCACGAGCGGCTGGGCGTGAGCGAGGATCCGCACGACCCGCGCAACTCCCGCTACTACGAGGGTCAGTTGCTCTACATCCAGCAGTGCGATCCCGCGTCGAAGGCCGACATCGTCATCGAGAACTCCGGGCCCCACACCGAACTCCAGGACTGAGCCCCCCGACCTCCGGGCGAACCTCGCGCAGGACCCTCCGCGTGGGTGTTCGTCCAAGTCGCGAGCGATTAGGCTGACCCCACCATGAGTGTCGACACAGCACCTGTCTCGCTGTTCAGCCGGCTGGAGCCGCTGCTCGCGCAGGTCAGCAAGCCCGTCCAGTACATCGGCGGCGAGGTGAACTCCCAGCCGAAGGAGTTCGCCGCCACCACCGTCAGGTGGGCGCTGATGTACCCCGACGCGTACGAGGTGGGCCAGCCCAACCAGGGGCTGGCGATCCTGTACGAGCTGCTGAACGAGCGCGACTGGATCTGCGCGGAGCGCACCTACACGATCTGGCACGACCTCGCGGGGCTCATGCGCGAGCACGGGATCCCGCAGTTCACGCTGGAGAACCACCTCCCCGTGGCAGCGTTCGACCTGCTGGGCGTCAGCTTCTCGACAGAACTCGGCTACACCAACCTGCTGGAGTCGCTGGACCTGGCGGGCATCCCGTTGCACGCGTCCGACAGGACGGGGGAGCACCCGCTCGTCATCGCGGGTGGTCACGCCGCCTTCAACCCCGAACCGATCGCCACCTTCATCGACGCCGCCGTGCTCGGCGACGGCGAACAGGCGGCCCTCACGATCTCCGAGCTCGTCAGGCAGTGGAAGGACGAGGGCACGCCGGGAGGACGCGAGGAGATCCTGTTCCGCCTCGCGGCCAGCGGGGTCGCGTACGTCCCGGCCTTCTACGACGTCTCCTACGCGGCGGACGGCAAGATCGCCGCGGTCACTCCCAACCGTGCCGGGGTGCCCGTCCGTCCCTCGAAGCACACGCTGATGGAACTCGACGAATGGCCTTACCCGGCAAGGCCAATCGTGCCGCTCGCCGAGACGGTGCACGAGCGCTACTCGGTGGAGATCTTCCGCGGCTGCACGCGCGGCTGCAGGTTCTGCCAGGCGGGCATGATCACCCGTCCGGTCCGCGAGCGGAACATCGAGACAGTCGGCCGCATGGTCGAGCAGGGCCTCGCCGCGACCGGGCTGGAGGAAGTCGGCCTGCTCAGCCTCTCGTCCGCCGACCACTCGGAGATCGGGCAGATCACCCACCAGCTCGCCGACAGGTACGAAGACTCGCAGGTGTCGCTCTCCCTGCCGAGCACCAGGGTCGACGCCTTCAACATCGACCTCGCCAACGAGTTGTCCCGCAACGGCCGGCGCTCGGGCCTGACGTTCGCGCCCGAGGGCGGCAGCGAACGGCTGCGCAAGGTGATCAACAAGATGGTCACCGAGGACGACCTCATCAACACCGTCGCGGCGGCGTTCAGCCAGGGCTGGCGGCAGGTCAAGCTCTACTTCATGTGCGGGCTGCCGACCGAGACCGACGACGACGTGCTGGCGATCGCCGACATGGCGGCCCGCGTCATCGAGACGGGACGCCGCGCGGCCGGCACCCGCGACATCCGCTGCACGATCTCCATCGGCGGCTTCGTCCCCAAGCCCCACACTCCTTTCCAGTGGGCCGGCCAGGCCGACCCCGAGACCATCGACAGGCGGCTCTTCGCGCTGCGCGACAAGATCAGGGCCGACAAGCGCTACGGCAGGGCCATCGGCATGCGTTACCACGACGGCCGTCCGGGCATGATCGAGGGGCTGCTGTCTCGCGGGGACAGGCGGGTGGCCGAGGTCATCGAGGCAGTGTGGCGCGACGGCGGGCACTTCGACGGGTGGAGCGAGCACTTCTCCTTCGACCGCTGGGTCGAGTGCGCCGAGCGCGTGCTGGCACCGCACGGCATCGACCTCGCCTGGTACACCTCCCGCGAGCGGGGACAGGCCGAGGTGCTTCCCTGGGGCCATCTCGACTCGGGTCTCGACAGGGACTGGCTGTGGCAGGACTGGCAGGACGCCGTCTTCGGTGCCGAGGTCGAGGACTGCAGGTGGTCGGGCTGCTACGACTGCGGGGTGTGCCCGACCATGGGCACCGACATCCAGATCGGCCCGACCGGAAGGTCGCTGCTGCCGCTGACGGTGGTCACGCGCTCGGCCTGAGGCCGCCCACCCGCCGTGGCAGACTGGACCCGATGAGCTCCCTCCAGCCCGTGCTCCGCCGCGTCGTCGCGGCGTGCCTCTT
>JAEWIK010000089.1 GCA_023387135.1 Actinomycetes bacterium
TCCGGGCGGGTCGCGTCCCGGCGACCGCGGGTCGGCCAGCGGCGATCGCAGGCCGGCCGCCGGTGACCGCACATCCCGCGACGGCGAGCGCGGGTACGCCAAGCGCGACGGCCAGCAGGTCAGGAACGGTGGACGTCCCGCCGCCGGCAAGACCGCCCGCAAGGGCGAGCAGGGACGGCAGCAGGCGGGTTCGGGGCGTCGCAAGGGCGCGCCGCGCGGGGTGAAAGCCCCTGCCAGCGCGGGATCGCGACGCGGTCGCTGATACAGGGTCGACACGCTGTTGAAACAGAGGCGTCCTAGTCTGGCGCCGTGAGCCTGCTCTTCCGCGACTATGCCGGCACCCCCAGGGCATTCGACGAGGTAGTGGGCGGCGAGGGCGTCAGGGTGGCGTACAGCTCGGTGATGCGCCAGCTCGCCAAGCTCGACGCCGACGAGGTCAGGGCCCGTGCCGACTACCTCAAGTCGACCTACCTCGACCAGGGTGTCACCTTCGACGTCGGAGGGGAGGAACGTCCCTTCCCGCTCGACATCGTCCCCCGCGTGCTGCTGGCCGACGAGTGGGCCGAGGTCGAGGACGGCGTCAAGCAGAGGGTGCGGGCCATCGAGGCATTCCTCGCCGACGTCTACGGCGAGGGCAGGGTGTTCCGCGACAGGGTGGTGCCGCGCCGCGTCGTCGTGTCGTCCCCGCACTACCACCGGGTGATGCACGGCATCGTGCCGGCCAACGGCGTCCGCTGCCACGTGGCGGGCATCGACCTCGTGCGGGACGAGGTGGGCAGGTTCCGCGTCCTGGAGGACAACGTCAGGGTGCCCTCGGGCGTCTCGTACGTCATGACGAACCGTCGCGCCATGTTCTCGGCCCTGCCCGAGGTGACCGCCAGGCACAGGATCCGTCCCGTCGAGGGCTACCCGCTGCACCTGCTGGCGGCGCTGCGGGCGGCCGCTCCCAGCGGCGTGAGCGACCCCACGGTGGTGGTGCTGACGCCAGGGGTCTACAACTCCGCCTACTTCGAGCACGCGCTGCTCGCCAGGATGATGGGCGTCGAGCTGGTCGAGGGCCGCGACCTCGTCGCCCACAACGGCAGGGTGTCGATCCGCACCACCCAGGGGCTGAAGCCGGTCCACGTCATCTACCGCAGGGTCGACGACGAGTTCCTCGACCCTGCCCAGTTCAGGGCCGATTCGCTGCTGGGCTGCGCCGGCCTGATCACGGCGATCAGGGCGGGGAACCTCACGCTCGCCAACGCGATCGGCAACGGAGTGGCCGACGACAAGCTCCTCTACACCTACATGCCGGACCTGATCCGCTACTACCTGGCCGAGGAGCCGCGGCTCGCCAGCGTCGACACCTGGCGGCTGGAGGAGCCAGCCCACCGCGAGCAGGTGATGGACAGGCTCGGCGAACTCGTGCTCAAGCCGGTGGACGGCTCCGGCGGCAAGGGCATCGTCATCGGGCCGCGGGCCACCGGCAAGGAGCTCGACGCCCTGCGGGCGAGGATCCTGAAGGACCCGCGCGGCTGGATCGCGCAGCCCGTCGTCCAGCTGTCGACGGTGCCGACGATGATCGACGGCAGGATGGCTCCCCGGCACGTCGACCTGCGCCCGTTCGCCGTGAACTCGGGGGACGACGTGTACGTGCTGCCGGGCGGGCTGACGCGGGTGGCGCTGCCTGAGGGCGAGTTGATAGTGAACTCCAGCCAGGGCGGCGGCTCGAAGGACACGTGGGTGCTGGCGACCGACGCCATCCGCGGGCACAAGCGCCGCAGGCGTCCGCGCGAGCAGCCCGCCAGCGTGCCGCTGGTGGACCTGGGCGAGGAGCAGGTGCAGCACCAGCAGTCCCAGCAGCAACAGGCCCACGTGGAGCCTGCGAGCCGCCCATGCTGAGCCGGATCGCCGAGTCGCTGTTCTGGATCGGACGCTATCTGGAACGCGCCGAGGACACCTGCAGGATCGTCGAGGTACACCTGCAGCTGCTGGTGGACGACCCGTCCGTCGACGAGGACGCGGCCGGGGCCACGCTGCTGGCGGTGATGGGGTCCCCGGCGAGTGAGTCCGCCGACACCGCCGAGGTGATGCGTGCCCTGTGCTACGACCCCGCGTCGCCCTGCTCGATCGCGGCGGCGGTCGTGGGTGCCAGGGAGGCCGCCAGGCGCGCGCGGGAGACAGTGTCGATCGAGATGTGGGAGGCGATCAACACCACCTGGAACTCCGTCAAGGGAGGCAGGCTGCAACGGATGCGGCCGGCGTCGGCGTTCAAGCACGTCAGGGAGCGCTGTGCGGTCATCTCGGGGACCGCCGACCAGACGATGAGCCACGACGAGAGCTGGCACTTCCTCACGCTCGGCCGCAGCATCGAGCGGGTGGACATGACCGCCAGGCTGATCTCGACCGCCGCCGTGACGGCGGGCACCCAGAGCGCGTGGAACAACGTGCTGCGGGGGTGCGGCGCGCACCACGCATTCGTCCGCACCTACGGCGGCGTCACCACCGACCGCGACGCCGCCGAGTTCCTGCTGCTCGACAGGCTGTTCCCGCGCTCGGTCGTGTACACGTTGCAGGCCGCCGAGAGCGCGCTCGCCGACCTGGAGGGCGACCAGGGGTCGCGCCGGGTCGGCTTCTACGACGACGCCCAGCGCCTGCTCGGCACAGCGCGGACCTCGCTGGAGTACAGGTTGCCCGGCGAGTTGTTGGAGGGCCTGCCCGAGAGGATGTCCGACCTGCAGCGCATCTGCATGCAGGTCAGCGAGGCGATCACGAACAGGTACTTCGTCGGTGCCACGGCGGCGAGCTGGCAGGGAGGAAGCTGATGGCGCACCAGCTGCGGGTCGTCCACACCACCGGTTACCACTACGCGGACGGGGTGAGCGCCTCCCACAACGAGGCACGCATGACCCCCAGGTCGACCCGCGACCAGGTGGTGCTTGCGACGAAGCTCGACATCTCCCCGACCGCCTGGACCCACTCCTTCCGGGACTACTGGGGGACGCAGGTGACGGCGTTCGAGATCGCCGAGCGTCACGAACGCCTGCGGGTGGTCGCGACGAGCACGGTCGAGGTGTCTGACCGTCCAGCCCGCGGCCTCGGGCTGACCTGGGACGCGCTGCGCGATCCCGACCTGCTCGACCAGCAGATCGAGATGGTGTCGCTGACCGAGCACGTCGAACCGCTGGCCGAGTTGCGGCGGTTCGCCGAGGCGGCGGCGCGGGACTCGCGCTCGCCCGGCGAGGCCGTCCACGCGATAGTGAACAGGATCCGCGAGCAGGTCGAGTACGTGCCCGGCTCGACGGGCGTCCAGACCCGGGCCGGCGAGGTGTGGGACAGGGGCGCAGGGGTGTGCCAGGACATGGTGCACCTCTCGCTCGGCGCCCTGCGCTGCGCGGGCGTCCCGGCCCGTTACGTGTCCGGTTACGTGACGCCGACGAGGAACCCGGAGATCGGCGTGCCGCGGACCGGCGAGTCGCATGCCTGGCTGCAGTTCTGGGACGGCGTGTGGGTGGGTGTCGACCCCACCAACGACGCGACCCCCGGTGACCTGTACGTCGAGGTGGGAGTGGGTCGCGACTACTTCGACGTCCCTCCCCTCAAGGGCGTCTACTCGGGCTCGCGGTCCTCCGACATGTTCGTCGAGGTGGAGATCACCGTCCTCGCCTGAGGCCGGGACGGGGGAGCGGCGGCAGCCTGAACTGCTTGTTGGTGGGGCGGGCGTCCTCCCCGGTCAGGTCGGCGTGTACGCGGTACGTGACGAGTGCGCCGGTGAGTACCTGGGCCCACGGCTCGGGACCTGCCGGGCTGAAGGCGGACGCCGCGTACACCCCGGGCGTGCAGGTGGTGAGACGTGGCAGCGCGAGCAGGGTGCGCAGGCCTTCCCAGCGCGGGCCCGCCGTCGCCGCGGGGACGATCCTGCGGGTGCTGCGACGCAGGCCGGCGTCGCCGGGGAGCAGCGACGACGCGGTCCACGGGTCGGTGGCGAGCACAGTCGCGTCGGCGGGCACCGTCTCGCCCGCCACGACGAGCGAGCCCCTGCCCACGCGGTCGACGGTCGTTCCCCAGCGCAGCTCGACGCCGCGCTCGGCGACCCTCTCGATCAGGAGGTCGACGAGCGTCTGGGAGGGCAGTGCGGTGCCGTCGCGGGACGTGACCTGCCACACCCCGAAAGTGCGCTCGATGCCCAGCCTCGTCCCCAGCCATCCCGGGGTGCGGCGCGGCAGCGAATCCCTGGCGAGCGCCAGCCCGGTCACGATGGCGGAGAGCTCAGGGGGCAGCGCGGCGGCGAGTCCGGCGAGGGTCCTCGACCTGCGCAACCCGGCGCGGGCGGCGCGGTCGAGCCCGGTGAACTCCTCCTCAAGGCCGAGCCGCCGCACCTCGAGCCAGGTGGCGTCCATGGTGTCGAGCAGGTCACGCCACGCCGTCGCGGCCTCGGGACCGAGCCGGGACTCCAGGTAGTGCCACTGCCCGGCCCTGTCGTGGGGCAGGTCGATGGGGCCGCCCGGAGTGTCGTACCGGCGTGGCGGCGCCGGGGTGAGGGCGAGCCCGCGCTTCCCGAGCGCCGCGTCGAGAGTCCTTCCCGTCTTCTTGAAGAGGTCGCGCCACGCCGCCGGCAGCACGACGGCAGCAGGATCGGGGTCGAGCGGTGAGGGGAGCAGGGGACGTGGGCCCGGCAGCGCGTCGAGGAGCGTGACCTCGTGACCGAGGCGGGCGAGCCTGGCGGCTGCCGCCAGGCCCGGCAGGGTGGCGCCCACGACGGCAATCATGCGGGCAGTCTCGTCCGAACACCGCGAGGCGGTCAATCCGGGCGATGCCTCTTGACTGTTTGTCGGAGGCGCCCGTTATGATGAGGAGAAATCGAATACGTGTTCGAGTGGCCAGGGGAAGGCCGCCGAACATGCCATGGCCCGGCTGGACGGACCTCGACCCCCGTCCAGCCAGGCCGCCATGGCTCACCCTCCGAAGACCGCCGCTCCGTACTTCAGGAAGATGGAAGCGACGACGATCAGCAACCAGACGATCACTATCAGTGCGTCGACTCCCATGCGTAGCCCTGCTTGCAGCGACGAGTTCAGCTTCTCCGGTAGGTAGAGGTTGTTGTCCCTGATGTTGACGTGGGTCAACGAGGTGAACACCAACGTCGTCGACAGGGTCACCAGCAGGCACCACGGGCACAGGGCGTGGATGTTGAACATCGACTGGAAGAACAGCCAGTAGGCGAACACCAGGCCGATCGTGTACACGATCTGCGCCGAGAACATGAACCACCGCGGGAACTTCACCCGTCCGAGGCTCGCCACGGCGATCGTGATGACGACGGGTTCGGCGATCAGCCCCAGGAAGGCGTTCGGGAACCCGAGCAGGTTGGCCTGCCAGGTCGCTCCCACCTTCCCGCAACTGATCACCGTGTTGATGTTGCACGCGAGATCGGCATTCGGGTTCTTCGCCAGGATCAGCGCGTCCACCGAGAGCACGAACGAGGCAGTGAGGCTCACCAGCGACGAGAACAACATGTATCCGAAGATCCAGTTGTTCGACTGTCGAAAGCGGTGAACGCGCTCCAGGACGTCGCTCACTTCTTGCCGGCTGCCTCGAGGACCGCCGCCTTGAGCGGGCCGGCCTGGTACTGCTCGCCCGTCGCACCGGACGGCCAGTCGGTCCCGTTGATCCTGATGGTCGGCGTCCCTGTGATGCTGTCCTCACGGCTCTGGTCGAGTGCCTGGGCTGTCGCCTTGTTGACGAAATCCGCGTTGTGGAGCTGGGCGAAGGTCGCGATGACTGTCTCGCTCACCCCGGCCTGGCGGGCCCTGTCGGCGATTTCCGCGTCGGAAAGGCCGGGGGTGCCCTCCTGCGGCTGGTTGTCGTAGAGCGCGGCGTTGAAGGCCATCAGCTTGTCGGGCTCGGCCTTGGCGACCGCGACGAAGGCGTTCGCCGAGCGGGTCGAGTACTTGCTCCCTGCCGAGTTCCCGTCCTGGAAGTTCAGGGTGTGGAACGCGATCTTCGCCGTGCCGTCCGCCACGAGCGCTTCGAGGTCGGCGCGGTTGGCCCGCTCGAAGTCGCCGCAGTAGGGGCACATGAAGTCCTGGAAGATCGTCAGGGTGACGGGGGCGTCCGCCTTGCCGACGACGACCGAGTAGTCGCCGGTCGTCGCGTCATTGTCGGAGACCGGCGGCTTGGCGGCGGTCAGGGCGACTCCGACCACCACGCCGACGATCGCCAGCACGGCGACGCCGAGGATGCTGAAGGTGATGATGTTGCGGACCTTGCGTTCCCTGGCTTCCTGCTCGCGCTGCTGTTGGAGCTGCGCGCGACGGTTGCCGGGAGGGTTGGGCTGGTTCTTGGGTTGCTTGCTCATGGGATGCTCCGGTTCGTGGGCATGACTGGGTGAGGAGCCCTCGCCGAGGGCTTCGGGGATGGACGCGCCTGGCCGGGCGCGGGCGTGTCAGGCCAGAACCGGAACCGGTGGGCCGCGCAGCGAAAAGAGCCGCGTCAGCAGGGCGCCGTGCGTCCCGAGCACCACCTCGGGCAGTTCGGGAGGACGGCGGGTGATGACGGTCACGCTCGGACGGAGGACCGAGAGCCGCGCGCGAATCCACTCCTTCGCCCCACGCAGCGCCTGGCGGGCCCAGAGGCCCAGGCCGAGGGTGAGCGCGAGGGCGATCAGCCCGGCGACGACCGCCGAGAGAGACAGCACGATGGAGAACTGGGCGATCTCGGCGTAGTGCGGGCCGGGCGCGTAGCTGCCCTGGGGGCAGGCGTCGCTCGCCGCGAGCAGCTGCAGGTGGAAGCCGAGCCACGCCGTGCCCGACGACTCGGTCACACACGCGGGCAGCGTGCTGGAGAAGGCGAGCCGGGGGAGACTGGCGCCAGCGGCGAGCATGCCGACGATGCTGAGGAGGGCCCAGCCTCCTGCATCGCGCAGCCGTCGCAGCGTCATAGGTCCTCCCGGAGTCGGCGACAAGCCTACCTGTGAAACCTGTGCGGAGCCTACGAAACCGCCTATCGCGCGCCGAACACCGCCGTCAGGGCGTCTCGAACCCGTCCCCGACGGTGATCAACCTGTCGTCGCTCGTCAGCAGCACCGCCCCGTACTCGCCCAGGCCGGCCAGCCAGGCGGCCGCCTGCCGCCCGCGCACGAAGGCGGCCGTCGCATGGACGTCGGCCCAGGTGAGGGTGGGCCCGACGACGGTCGCCGACAGCAGGTCGTCCGCCGCCGGCGTTCCCGTGGCGGGGTCGATGATGTGGTGCCCGCGCGCGGCGGTGCCCGAGGTGGCGACACCGCCGGTGCGCAGGCTGACGACCCGCAGGACGCGGCCGGCGTCCCTGGGATCCTCGATGCCGACCCTCCAGTCGGGAGTGTCGGAACGCAGGCAGGCGGCGGCGATGTCACCGCCTGCGCAGATCAGCACGTCGTGGGCGTCGAGCGTCGCGAGCTCGGTGAGAAGTCCCGCCAGCGCCGAGTCCACCGACCAGCCCTTGACGATCCCGGTCGGGTCGAACACCCGGCGCCCGTCGGGGCCTGGCAGGTGCGCGGAGAAGGCGCCCCCGGTCAGGGCGGCCGCCCGACGGCACAGCCTCGCCACCTCTCGCACCCTCGGGTCGGCGCGGTGCTGCGACAACTCACCGCGCCGGATGCGACTCACCTCGCTGTCGGGCAGGAAGGTGCTGAACAGGGCTTCGTCGGCGCGCAAGGCGTCGAACGATCGCTCGACCGCCGCCGCGACCCGCGTCCCGCGAGCCTGCGGGCCACGCACGTGCACGCTGATCGGCATGCCCATGATGCTGGCGACGAAGGCCTTTCTCGGCTGCACCGCGGCGGCGGGAGCTGCAGTCATCGTCATGGCTCAGGCGTGGACGGCGTCGAGGGCCGACTGCAGCGACTGGACGTAGGCGCCGCTGGTGATGGTCGCCCCCGAGACTGCGTCGATCTTCGCGCTCTTGGCGCTCAGCGCCTCGCTGTTGAGGATCGGGATCGCGCGGGAGTTGACCTGCTGGTCGTGCCGGCTGGAGTTCGGGTACTTCACGGCCCTGACGTCGGTGAGGGTGCCGCCCTGGACGGTGACCCTCACCTGGACCGGGCCGTACCTGGTCTGGACGGAGTCGCCGGTGTAGGTGCCCGACGCTCCCGCGCTCGTGGGCGCGGCGCTCGGGGAGGCGGAAGCCTTCTTCTTCGAGCCGTGGGTCGCCGACGGGGTGGCACTGGGGGTGACGCTGGAGCCGGCGGTGGTGTCGCTGGCGGTGCCGGGATCGTCCTCAGACGTGGCGGCGGTGGTGGTCGGGGGCGCGCTCGTGCGATAGCTGAACAGGAGCACCAGGGCGGTGATGGTGCCCATGACGGCGGCCGTGATGCGATGCATCGGGTTTCCTCTCCTCAGGGACGTTGGGGTCACCAGCTGAAGCGCTCGCTGTGCACCCTGGACGCGGGGACGCCGCAGTCGAGGGCTGCCGCGCTCGCCGCCGCCATCCACGGGTCTGGTCCGCACAGGTAGACGTCGGTCTCGGCGATGTGCGGCACGAGGTGCAGCAGGGCTTCGGAGTCGCTCAGGTGAGCCGCCGACCTGGGGAGCCAGCTCTCACGATCGGTGATGCGCGGGCCGAGCACGTGGAAGAGTCGCGCGCCGCGCTCGGCGGCCAGGGCCTCGACCTCCTCGCGGAGCGCCAGTTGTCCTGTGTCGTGGGCACGATGGATGACCGTCACGTCGCCGGGGCCCTGGGGGAGTTCCTCGAGCAGCGCCCGCATGGGAGTGATGCCGATGCCGGACGCGAGCAGCGTCACCCCGCGCCGGGTGCGGACGCCGGAGTGCAGCTT
>JAEWIK010000093.1 GCA_023387135.1 Actinomycetes bacterium
GACCCGATCTCGTCCAACGCCTACGCCACCCAGGAGATCCTGCTGGTGCTCGCCCTCGGCGGCGTCGGCCTCGTCACGCTCACCCCGTGGATCGCGCTGGCCGTCATAGGCCTCCTGCTGCTGGTCACCGTCTCCTACCTGCAGACCTGCTTCGCCTACCCGACCGGCGGCGGCGCGTACGTGGTGAGCAAGGAGAACCTCGGCCGCATCCCGTCGCTGATCGCCGCCGCAGCACTGCTGGTCGACTACGTGATGACCGTCGCGGTCTCGATCGCGTCGGCGGTGGAGAACTTCACCTCCGCGTTCACCGAACTCCGCCCGTGGTCGGTGGCCCTGTGCCTGGGAGCGATCGCCGTCCTCACGGTGATGAACCTGCGCGGCGTCCGCGAGTCCGGAACCGTCTTCGCCCTCCCCACCTACGGCTTCGTCCTCTCGGTCTACGCGCTGCTGGCAGCCGGCATCGTCAGGATCCTCAGCGGGCAGCCGCTGGTGGCGGAGTCGGCGGGGTTCGGGCTGCACGCCGAGAGCACCACCGGCGCCGCGCTGCTCATCCTGCTGCTGCGGGCGTTCGCCTCCGGCTGCACGTCCCTGACGGGGGTCGAGGCGGTGAGCAACGGCGTGCCCACCTTCCGTCCGCCGAAGAGCCGCAACGCCGGCATCACCCTGCTGCTCATGGCGGTGCTGTCGACCGGCATGATGGCGGGCATCTCCCTGCTCGCCAGCCAGTCGGGCATCAAGCTGGCCGAGAACCCCGAGGACCTCGTCGGCGCGCCGGCGGGCTACGTCCAGCGGACAGTGCTCGCGCAGTTGTCGGCCGCGGTCTTCGGCAACGACTCGGCGGGTTTCTTCATCGTGCAGGTCTTCACCGCGCTGATCCTCGCCATGGCCGCCAACACCGCCTTCAACGGCTTCCCCATCCTCACCTCGATCCTCGCCCAGGACCGCTTCCTGCCCAAGCAACTGTCACGGCGGGGTGACCGGCTGGTGTTCTCCAACGGCATCGTCATCCTGGCCGGCATCGCCGGAGCGCTCATCTGGGCTTTCGACGCCTCCACGACGAGGCTCATCCAGCTCTACATCGTCGGCGTCTTCGTCTCGTTCACTCTCAGCCAGTCGGGGATGGTCGTCCACTGGCTGCGCATCAGGCGCGGCAGGCGGGCTCCTCGCCACACCCTCGCGTCCCTCGTCCTCAACGCGGTCGGCGCGCTGGCGACGGCGCTCGTGCTCGTCATCGTGCTGGTGAGCAAGTTCACCCACGGAGCCTGGCTGGTGGTGGTGGCGATGCCGCTGCTGTGCTGGCTCATGCTGGGCATCAGTCGTCACTACAGCCACACGTCGCGGTCCCTGCGACCGCGCGCGGGCGGGATCACGCTGCCGAGCCGCATCCATGCTGTCGTCCTCGTGAGCCAGCTCAACGAGCCCGCCCTCAAGGCGCTCGCCTTCGCGCGCGCCATCCGTCCCTCCACCGTCACGGCCCTGCACGTCGACACCAGCTCGGTGCGCACCGCCAAGCTGCTGGACGACTGGGTGGAGCGAGAGATCCCTGTGCCCCTGACCGTGCTCTCGTCCGAGTACCGGGAGCTGACCTCCCCCGTCCTCGCCCACCTGCGGCAGATGTCGATCGGCCCGCGCGACGTCGTGGAGGTGTTCATCCCCGAGTACGTGGTGGGCCACTGGTGGGAGCAGGTGCTCCACAACAACAGCGCGCTGCGCCTGAAGTCGCGCCTGCTGTTCATGCCGGGAGTCATGGTCACCTCGGTGCCCTACCAGCTCAGCTCTGCCGAGCAGTACGGGCTCGACGGCCCGGGCACGGGCTCCACGCCGCTGCGCGTGGCAGGCTGAGCGGTGTGAGCGTCATCACTGTCGGGTCGGCGGGCCCGGCGCTGACAGCCCTGTCCCGATCCCGCCGCCTCACCGGCTTCGGCGTGGCGGCCGCCGGTGTCGTCGCCGTGACGGCGCTGCTGGTGCCGATCCGCGACAGCGTCGGCCTCGAGACTGTGCTGCTGCTGCAGGTCCTCATCTGCGTGGCGGCGTCGGCGGTCGGAGGGGTGGCGCCCGCCACCCTCGCGGCCGTCGCTGGTTTCCTCGCCGCCAACTACTTCTTCACTGCCCCGTACGGCACCCTCTTCGTCCAGCGCGAGAGCCAGGTGTGGGACCTCGTGGTGTTCCTGACTGTCGCCGTCGGCGTGGGGATCCTCGTCGAGGTCGGGGCCAGGCATCGCGCCCGCGCGGAACGCTCGCGCCTGGAGGCGGAGGCCGTCAGCGAACTCGGACGGCGTGAATACGGCGCCGACACAGTCGCCACGCTGCTGCACGACATCCACGACAACCTCGCCATGGAGCGGGTGGCGCTGCTGAGCGGCAGGTCAGAGGTGGTCGGCGTGGGGACGCCGGAGGCGTCGCGCGTCTCGGCGAGGATCCCCGCCGGCGGCGACCTCGAACTCGTCCTGTACGGGCCCGAACTGCTGGCCACCGATCCGCGCCTGCTGGAAGCACTCGGCACGACGGCGGGACGACTGTGGCGCAGCGAGCTCGTCGCCGCCGAGGCCGCGAAGGCCGAGGAACTCGCGCGCACCGACCAGTTGCGGGCCAGCCTGCTGGCGGCGGTGGGCCACGACCTCCGCACGCCGCTCGCCGCGGTCAAGGCGTCGGTGTCCACCCTCAGGCAGGACGACGTCGAGCTGGATCCCGCCGACACGCGCGAACTGCTCGGCGTCATCGAGACCAACGCCGACAGGCTCGGGCATCTCATCGCCAACCTGCTCGACATGAGCAGGCTGCAGGCGGGCGTCATGTCGGTCCACCTCGAACCCGTGGCGGTGGACGAGGTGCTGGAAGCCGCCCTCCGCAGGGCCGGGGAGAAGGTGGAGTTCGACCTCCCCGAGGACCTGCCGCTCGTGAGGGCCGACGCCGGGCTTCTGGAACGGGTCTTCGAGAACCTCGTCGACAACGCCGAGCGTCACCTGCCCGAGGACGGGAAGGTGCTGATCAGGGCCCGCAGCACGCAGGCAGGGGTCTCGGTGGCCGTCGTCGACGGCGGGCCGGGCATGCCCACGGCGCAGTTCGACGCCATGTTCCAGCCGTTCCAGCACTTCGACGACCGCAGCCACGGCGGCGTCGGCCTCGGGCTCGCCATCGCGCGCGGGTTCGTCGAGGCGCAGGGCGGGACGATAGTCCCGAGCGAGACCCGGGGCGGCGGCCTCACCATGACTGTGACGCTGGAGGCGGCACGATGAGCCGCGTGCTGGTGGTCGAGGACGATCCCGCGCTGCGCCGCGCGCTCGCCATCACGCTGCAGTCCCGGGGGTATGAGGTGACCGGCGTGGGCGACGGACGCTCGGCCCTGCGCGAGGCGGCGGGGCCGCCCTTCGACCTGGTGATCCTCGATCTCGGCCTGCCCGACCTCGACGGCACCGACGTCATCGCCGCGCTGCGCGGCTGGTCGCAGGTGCCGATCATCGTCCTGTCGGCCAGGGACACCCAGGCCCAGAAGGTGAGCGCCCTCGACGCGGGCGCCGACGACTACGTCACCAAACCCTTCGGCATGGGCGAGTTGCTGGCGCGCATCCGGGTCTCGCTGCGGCGGTCCGAACCGTCGGAGAGTGTCGCGGGGGCGGTCGTCGAGACCGGAGCCTTCTCGATCGACCTGGCGGCCAAGCGGGCGTGGAAGGCGGGCGCCGAGGTGCGGCTCACCCCGACCGAATGGCACCTCGTCGAGGCGCTGGTCAGGCGTCCCGGCCTCCTCGTGCCCGGCCAGCAACTGCTCGCCGAGGTGTGGGGCCCCCGGTACGAGAAGGAGACCAACTACCTGCGCGTCTACTTCGCACAGATCCGCCGCAAGCTGGAGGACGACCCGAGCCGTCCAGTGCACTTCATCACCGAACCGGGGCTGGGCTACCGGTTCCAGCCCTGAGGGTCGCCACCGCCGCACGCTGACGAGCCTCGCGGACGCGGCGCCCGCCGGCGCGACAGTCACTTCCCGGCCACGCCTCCCCTCGGCGTCGTGAATGGGGTTGACTGGGCGGACGAAGGAGGCTGCTCATGCAGGAGGTCGGCGGATACCTCGACACCGATGCGCTGACGCGCGCGCTCTACTCCAGCGATGCCTCCCTCTACAGGATCACGCCCGCGGGAGTCTGCCGCCCGCGGGACGCCAGCGAACTGGAGGACGTGCTGGCCGCGAGCTTCGCCGGACGCGTCCCCGTGACGATGCGGGGAGCCGGGACGTCCTGCGCGGGCAACGCCATCGGGCCGGGCGCAGTGGTCGACGTCGGCCGCCACCTCGACACCATCCACGCCATCGACCCCGAGGCCCGCACCGCAAGCGTCGACCCCGGGGTCGTCCACTCGCGCCTGCAGGCGGCGGCAGCGCCCTACGGCCTCCGGTTCGGCCCGGACCCCTCGACGTCCAACCGCTGCACGATCGGCGGCATGATCGGCAACAACGCCTGCGGGCCGCGCGCGCTCGGCTTCGGCCGCACCGCCGACAACGTCATCGCGCTGAGCGTCATCACCGGCACCGGCGAGAAGCTCGACCTCGACTCCCGCGACGACCTCCGCGACCATCCGTCACCCACGCTGCGGCGGCTGCGCGGCCTCGTCGAGGAGAACCTCGGGGTCATCAGGACCGAGTTCGCCGGGTTCTCCAGGCAGCTCTCCGGCTACAGCCTGGAACACCTGCTGCCGGAGAACCGCTTCAACGTCGCGCGCTTCCTCGCCGGCACCGAGGGCACTCTCGCCGTCACCACGCGCGCGGTGCTGCGGCTCGTCCCCGACCCCGCCCACACCGTGATGATCGCCCTCGGGTATCGCGGCATGCCCGAGGCGGCCGACGACCTGCTGCACCTGCTGGGATTCCGCCCGGTGGCGTGCGAGGGCTTCGACTCCCGGATCGTCGAGGTCGCCGCGAACAGGCAGGGGGCCGACCCCGTCCCCCAGCTTCCCGGTGGGGAAGGTTGGCTGTTCCTCGAGCTCGCCGGCGAATCCTCGGACGAACTGCTCGCCAGGGCCGAGGCGCTGGTGGCGGCGGCAGGCGGCGTCGACGCACGGATCGTGACAGACCCCGCCGAGGCGGCCAGGCTCTGGCGAATCCGGGCCGACGGCGCGGGGCTCGCCGCCCTCGCCCTCGACGCCCCGGCGCACGCCGGGTGGGAGGACGCCGCCGTGCCGCCGTCCGAACTCGCCGGTTACCTCCGGGACTTCGACGAACTGCTGGCCGCCCACGGCCTGCACGCGCTGCCGTACGGCCACTTCGGCGAGGGCTGCGTCCACGCGCGCATCGACTTCCCCTTCGACTCCGCCGACGGCGCGGGCGCTTACCGGCGTTTCGTCACCGACGCGGCCCGGCTCGTCGGGCGCTACCACGGTTCGCTCTCGGGCGAACACGGCGACGGACGGGCGCGCTCGGAGCTGCTGCCCCACATGTACTCGCCGGCGGCGCTGCGCCTGTTCGCCGCCGTCAAGCACCTCTTCGACCCCGACAACCTGCTCAACCCCGGGGTGCTCGTCGACCCCGAACCGCTGGGCTCCCACCTCAGGCTCGTCGAGGTGCGGGACGCCGGGCTGACGCTCCACCACCCGGACTTCTCGGCCGACGCCCACAAGTGCAACGGCGTGGGACGGTGTGTGGCCCCGGTCGGCGCGGCCACCGACGTCATGTGTCCGTCCTACCGCGCCACCCGCGAGGAGAAGGACTCCACCCGCGGCCGCGCGCGCGTGCTGCAGGAGATGCTCAACGGCAGCACGATCACCGGCGGCTTCAGGTCGCCCGAGGTGATGGCCGCCCTCGACCTCTGCCTGGCCTGCAAGGGGTGCTTCAGCGAGTGTCCGTCCGGCGTCGACCTCGCCGACCTGAAGTCACGCACCCTCCACGAGGCATTCGCGGGCCGGCTCCGTCCCCGGTCTCACTACTCGCTCGGCTCGCTGCCGCGCTGGGGACGGCTCGTCACGGCCGTCCCGCTGCTCGCGCGGCTGGCGAACCTCGCGATGACGCTGCCGGGGTCGAAACACCTGCTCGGCTGGATGGCGGGGGTCGACCAGCGCAGGCCCCTGCCGGCCTTCGCTCGCCGCCCGGCCCGGAAACGCCTCGCGGCGCCGCCGCGATCGACGGGGACGCCGGTGGCCCTGTGGGTGGACTCCTTCAGCGACTGTTTCGAAGGGACTCACCTGCCGGCTCTGATCGCCGTGCTGGAACGCGCCGGCTACGCTCCCGAGGTCATCTCCGAGCCCGCGTGCTGCGGGCTCACCTGGATCACCACCGGCCAACGCGACGAGGCGGCCCGACGGCTGGCGGGCGCGCTCGACGTGCTGGCCCCGTACGCCGAGCGGGGCATTCCCGTCGTCGGCGTGGAACCGTCCTGCCTGGCGGTCTGGCGTGGCGACGCCGCGTCCCTCGTCGACGACCCGCGGCTGGCATCGGTGGCGGCCAACCTCCACACGCTCGCTGAACTGCTCCGTCGATCCCCCGGCTTCGTCGCGCCCGACCTGCGGGGGCACCGCATCGTCGTGCAGCCGCACTGCCACCACGCCTCGGTGCTCGGCTGGGAGGCTGACGCCGAACTCCTTGCCCGCACGGGGGCCGAGGTCGTCACCCTCGGGGGCTGCTGCGGGCTCGCCGGCAACTTCGGCGTCGAGGCAGGCCACTACGACGTGAGCGTCGCCATCGCCGAGGACCAACTGCTGCCCGCCCTCCGTGCCGCCGGGCCGGAGGCGATAGTCCTCGCCGACGGCTTCTCGTGCAGGAAGCAGATCTCCGACCTCGCCGCGCGCGACGCCCGCACGCTCGCCGAACTGCTCTGCTCCCACCGGCCGGCCGCGCGTTAGGGCGCTGCCGTCGCAACGTCGGCCTGCCTACCCCGACACCGCCAGGCATCCGCGTCGCGCTCGTCCGTGGAGGCGATAGCGTGGAACCGATCCGGCCCGCCGGCACGGGACTCTCCCCCGTCACTCGGCGTTCAGGGAGCTCTCGCTGCCGGGTCGACGGGTTCGCGCTAGGAGTTCGCCATGGAGTTGTTCCTCGACTGTCTTCCCTGCCTGCTGCGACAGTCGCTGGAGGCGGCGCGGCTGGTCACCGACGACGAGGACGTCCAGGCGCGCATCCTCGAGCAGAGCCTCACGACGCTGACCGGCCATGCGAGCTTCTCCTGCGCGCCCGCGCTGGCACAGGACATCCACGCGATCATCCGTCACGCCACCGGGGAGGCCGACCCGTACCGCGACATCAAGCGGCGGGACATGGAGGCGGCGCGCGACCTGCTGCCGCTCGTGTCGGGGTACGTGGGCACTGGCGAGGGTGCCCTGCTGCGGGCCCTGAAGGTGGCGGCGACCGGCAACCTGATGGATTCGGCGCTGCTCATCGACCTCGACATCACGGCGTGCATCGAGCAGGAACTGGAACGGCAGTTCGCCAGGTGCGACCTCGGCCCGCTGGCCGACGACCTGGCGGACGCGAACACCGTCCTCATCATCGGCGACAACGCCGGCGAGGCAGTCTTCGACACAGTGCTGGCAGGGCTGCTGGCACGCGACCACGAGGTGGTCTTCGCCGTCCGGGACGCCCCGATCATCAACGACGTCACGGCCCGTGAGGCGACCGCCGTCGGCATGGACGCCGTCGCCAGGGTGGTCTCGACGGGCTGCCGCGCCCCCGGGACGATCCTGGACTCGTGCACCGACGAGTTCCGCGAGTTGTTCGAGAGCGCTGACGTCGTGATCAGCAAGGGCCAGGGCAACTTCGAGGCGCTCGCCGGCTGCGGACGTCCTGTGTACTTCCTGCTGAAGGCGAAGTGCTCGAAGGTGGCCCGTTTCCTGGGCGTGGACCTCGGCGATTCCGTGCTCGCCCTGATGGAACCCGCGGCGGACGTCGCGGCCCGGACGCTCGACCTCGCCGAGCCGGCGACCCTCCGCTGACCACCGGCGCGTCAGGCGCCGGGGGCCCCTCCTGGAGGCAGCGCCGTGACCATCCAGTTGATGCCGAACCTGTCACGCAACGACCCGTGCGCGGCGGCGAAGAACGACGGCGCCAGCGGCTGGTAGACCTCACCGCCCTCGGCGAGAACGTCCCACGCCCGCCGCACGAGCGCCTCGTCGACCGTCGTGATCGAGACGAACTGGCTGTTGCCGACCTGTCGCGGCCCCAGGGTGTCGGCGCACATGAGTTCCTCGTCACCGATGCGCAGCCGGGAGTGAAGCACCAGCCCCTTGTCGGCCTCGGCGACCGGGATGTCGGGGTTGGCAGGCATGTCGCCGTACCGCGACACCTCGGCGACCTCGGCCCCGAACGCTCTCGTGTACGTCTCCAGCGCTTGCTCGCACTCCCTGGCGAACAGCAAGTAGTGACCCAACATGGCGACTCCCTCGGCTTCCCTGTGGACGCTGTCGCTTCACTGTACGTACTCCCGAGCGCCCCATGACAGGTGCCGACAGTGCGCATCCCGGCCGCCCGCGGGCCGCCTCCGCCCCGATTTCCATCCCGGCCCAGCCTTGGCTAAGATTCCATCTCGTCGCAAGACAAGGGGCTATGGCGCAGTTGGTAGCGCGCTTCCATGGCATGGAAGAGGCCACGGGTTCGAATCCCGTTAGCTCCACCGAGACGAAAGCCGCTCTGGCTGGGTGTAACACCCAGATCCGAGCGGCTTTTCTCGTTGGCGCGCAACATACGCGCAATAGGGCCGCTCCCTTACCGAAGGGATTGGTCAACATGACCTCAACCAACACACTCATCGGGCTGGACTGCCCCACATGGTGCACCGGACCGCACGACGCCGAGACCGACTGGATGGAGGCCGACGCCGAACCGGGTAAGCCGAGGGAGCTCTACCGCTACCACGGGCGCCTGCTGGCGACCGAGACCGGCATCTCTGTCGAGATGATCCAGCGCGAGTCGTCGCTCACCGCCCCTGCCATCGTCGACACCTTCGCGGCCGTCGTCACCGACGGTGTCAGCGGCCTCAAGGTCGACGACCTGGAGCGGCTGGGCAACCTGCTGAAGATCGCCGCCAGCAAGATGGCCGTCCTGCTGGAGATCGAGTCGGAGAGGACCGAGTCATGACCAAGACAAAGTCCGAACTCGACCGCGTCGTCGCCGAGGGTGGGCTCATCCTCGAGCCGACCATTGCAGAGGGCAGCAACAACGTCTCGAAGCAGTACCTGGCCCTCGTCGCCATCGCCGAGACGCTTCCCAAGGAGGAGCTGGAGTTGATCGACTCCACCGAGGTCTTGGGGCCCGGGTACTTCGGGATCCGCTACGTGCTGCCGCCCTACCTCGCGCAGGCCGTCCGTGACCGGGTCGCCAGCGGCACCTTCAAGCCCGCGTCCTGCCCTGCGTGGTGCACGTCACACGAGGCCTGGACCGACGTGCCGGCCATCACGCACAGGCACATCATCACGGTGGGCGAGGTCGAGGTGAAGATCACCGAGATCACAGGGCTGGACGACGCGGCGTACGAGGACGGGCTCGAGGTCCGGGGGCCGAAGGTCGAGTTCGACTACGAGTGGGTGTCTGGCGGCGAGATCCGCGGCCTCGCCACTGCGCTCAGCATGGCCGCCGACGCCTTGGGCATCGCGGTGGTGAAGTGATGCCCGAGGACATGAAGGCGCTGCTGGAGATGGTCGGCCTGCAGCCGGTGATGGTGGACGGCATGAACCGCGAGGCCTGGATAGTGCCGGAGGCCGGAGTGGTGCTCTTCAGCGCCGGTCTCGACGCTGACCGCCTCGCTTCACTGACGTCAGAGGTGCTGGACGAAGTGATGACCGATCTGTTGAAGGAGGTCATCTAGGGGTCGTACGCTCCCGCGCGAGTCTGTGAGGTGCTTGTCGAGCTTCTCGCCCTGCTCCTTCAGCATGGTCTCCATGCGGTCCTGCTGATCCTTGACTGAGCCGCCGCCGTTGTTCTTGGTGACGGACCGCTTGAGTCGGAGGGTCTGCACGAGGTTGATGATCTGGGGTAGGCCGAGGACGACGAGGATGCCGACGATCACGACGATGGCCTGCTGCCAGGTGAGGATCTTGTCGAGGTCGATGTAGTCGCTCACGGTGGTGGTCACCTCTCGGTCTTGGTTGAGGTTGAGGTGGACACCGAGACCGCCCGTCGGGAACTCGACCAGTGGTCCGGGAAGCACACCTCAGTCGACTTCCCGCTGAACAGCAGTGGCCTGACCGCCGCCCTCGCCAAGGCCCAGCGCAAGGCAGACAAGCTCAACACGAGGTAGGCGCAACCAGAAAGGCCTACGAAGGGTGTCCCTACTGTGGACACCCTTCGTTTCCTCGTGCCGAGTGCTCGCCGAACCGCACCAGCGGTCGGCTCCAGGATTCCGGTGCGACGCAGCGACTGCCGGTCTACGATCAGCGCTATGTCACGCTC